>DASZUZ010000065.1:0-2906 GCA_035547415.1 Bryobacteraceae bacterium
CGCGCGCTGCGGGAACACTCGATGGCGCCCCGGAGAGCGCAGATCGGAAGGATATTACGCGACGCGATCGGGAAAGGGGAACTGCAGCGGGATATCGATTCGGATCTTGCGATGGACCTGCTGATCGGCCCGATCATTCATCGCCGGCTTGTGAATGAAGAGAAGGTGCCCGCCGACCTGCCGGAACGGGTCGTGACGTATTTCTGGCATGTGTTCGGGAGAGGAAAGCCATAATCGGCCACAGATAAACGCCGATAAAGCAAGAAAGCCTGATTATGTCTTATCGGCGTGCATCGGCGTTCATCGGCGGCTGTAACTCAGATTCGCCTGCGGAGTTCGAGAGAACCGGTGGTGGTTGCGTGATGCCGCGATTTCATGTCGCTCGTCCGCGCCCATTTCCAGAACTCAGTCAGAAGGCGGGTCTCGACTGTCTCGACGTGCTCCTTCATGCGGATCTCGACCGCATCGACGTGCGTCCTGAGTCGCCCTTCCATTCCTTCGAGGTACGTCCTGAGCTCCTGGTCCATGCCTTATCGTTGTATCACTTCCCGGCCCAGGTCCGAATCCGCTCCACCGCCCGCATCAGATTTTCGTATGAGTTCGCATAGCTGAACCGGATATACCCTTTTCCGAACTCTCCGAAACTGCCGCCGTCGAGGCAGGCGACTCCCGCTTCGTTGAGCAGCGCGTCCGCCACTTCCTTCGAACTCCGGCCGGTTCCTTTCACGTTCGCGAAGGCGTAGAACGCCCCGCCCGGCAGTTCGCAGCGCCAGCCCGGGATTTCATTCAGCGCCGGACAGAACGCATCGCGACGCCGCAGGAATTCCGCGTTCATCTTCTCCACCGCGTCCTGCGGGCCGCACAGCGCCGCCATCCCGGCGAACTGCGAGAAAGTCGCTGTACAGGAGGTCGAGTTGACCATCAACTTCGCCACGGCATCCACCAGGTACTCGGGCATGACGCCGTATCCCAGCCGCCAGCCGGTCATCGCATAAGTCTTCGAGAACCCGTCGAGGATGATGGTTTTCTCCCGCATGCCCGGCATGCTCGCGATGGAAACAGGCGCTTCGCTCCCGTAGTAGATCCGGGAGTAGATCTCGTCGCTGAGCACAACCAGATCGCGGTCCCGCACGGCGTCGGCGATCGCCGCAATGTCCTCGGCGGGAATGATCCCGCCGGTCGGGTTTTGCGGTGAATTCAGCACCACCATCTTCGTCCGATCGGAGAGGCTGGCTCGGAACACGTCCAGATCGAAGGAGAACCCGCGTTCCTCGACCAGCGGAATCGGAACCGGCTTCGCCCCGAGACAGCCGATCATCGATTCGTAGATCGGAAATCCCGGGTTGGGATAAATCACCTCGTCGCCCGGTTCGAGCAGCGCCATCATGGGAAAGAAGATGATCGGCTTGCCGCCAGGGACAACGACGACGTTCTTCAGGCTGACCGGAATGCCGCGCGTCTTCGAAACGTACGCCGCGATGGTCTCGCGAAATTCCGGCAAGCCCGGTGTCGGACCGTAGTGCGTGTACCCCGCATCGAGAGCCTTCTTCGCCGCCTCGATCACGTGCGCGGGCGATTCGAAATCCGGCTCGCCGATTTCGAGGTGAATCACGTCTCTTCCCTGTGCCTCGAGCGCGCGGGCGCGCGACAGCACGTCAAACGCCGACTCCGTGAGGAGTCGTGACATCCGGCCAGCAAGTTTCGTCATGATTTTCGAAAGTAAGGAATTCCGTCGCGGCAGCCGAGTTCGGCGACGCGATCGCCGATCGAGACCCGTTCTCCCTCGACGCGCGCCGTAACACGATCGCCGTCGTCCAGCGCCACGATGATCACCTGATACGGCACATCCGCTGTGAAGCGCTCGGGCGCAAGGTGGACTACTGTCTCGGTGTAAACGGTTCCGGCTCGCATCTCAGTCCCGCCCCAGAATCGTAACCACGCAGGTTGCGCCGCTGCCACCCAGATTCTGCGCGAGGCCGAGAGAGTGCCGCTTCAATTGCCGGTCGCCCGCCTCGCAGCGCAACTGCTGCACCACATCGCAAATCTGGGCGACGCCGGTAGCCCCCACGGGATGCCCCTTGGATTTCAGGCCGCCGCTGGCGTTGATCGGCATCGGACCGTCCCGCCGCGTCCGCCCCTCGAAGCTGAAGAATCCGCCGCGCCCCCGCTCCACGAACCCGAGATCTTCCATGGCGACGATCTCGGCGATGGTGAAGCAGTCGTGCAGTTCGGCGAACTCGATGTTCTTCGGGCCAACGCCGGCCATCTCATAGGCCTGCCGGGAGGCCGCCTTCACGGCCGGGAAAGTCGTGATATCTGTTTTGCGGTCGAGCGCGACGTAGTCCGAAGCCTGCGCGACGCCGAGAACCTTCACAGGCTTGCCGGTAAACTCGCGAGCCCAATCGGCTGCGCAGAGTACGACTGCCGCCGCGCCGTCGCTGATCAGCGAACAATCGTAAAGGTTCAGCGGTTCCGCGATGGGCCGCGCGTTCATCGCCTGCTCCAGTGTGATGACCTTTCGCATCTGCGCATCGGGATTGAGAGCGCCGTTTTCATGGTTCTTTACCGCTACCGCAGAAAGGTGCTCGCGCTTCGTGCCAAAGTCATGCATGTGCCGGCGCGAGATCATCGCGAAGAGCGACGGGAATGTGGATCCCGCCTTCACTTCGGTGGCGCAATCCCCCGCCCCGGCGAGGATCTCCGTGACGCGGGCAGTTGGCTGGCAGGTCATCTTTTCGACGCCCACGACCATGACCACGTCGTAAATCCCGCTGGCCACCCCCATGAAGGCCTGAAAGAAAGCCGCCCCACTCGAGGCGCACGCGGCTTCAAACCGCGTCGAGGGAATGCCGCTCATCCCGAGGGCGGTGGAGATGTAAGGCGCAAGATGGTTCTGGCTGGTGAAT
>DASZUZ010000066.1:0-3510 GCA_035547415.1 Bryobacteraceae bacterium
CGTCAGCGGCGCTCTCCTGACCGCCGTCGCTATTCTGGGCCTTTTTCCCGAACTCATCGGCCAGATTGGCTGGATATCCACTTTACTTTGCGCCGGCGCGGGTTATGGAATTCTGGCTGTGCTCGACCATCGGGGATACCCCGTGTGTCCGTCCTGCTCGCACGGGGAAAAGTTCGCCGGATCTCTCGCGGCCGCAACCGCTTTTCACGCATTCGTGGATGGCTGGGGCGTCGTCGCGGCGCGGGATCAGGGCCCCATTTCAGGCGCGATCATGACGGCAATCCTGCTCCACAAAGTTCCGGAAGGAATGGCGCTGGGCGCGATGCTGCGCGCATCCACAAGGCGCGCGGTAACGGCAGTCGGTCTGTGCTGCGTGGCGGAACTGCCGACCGTGTTCGGTGGCGCGACAGGGTTGTGGGCCGCGCCGCAGAAGTGGGTCGGGTATCCGCTGGCTCTCGTCGCGGGAACATTCGTCTTCCTGGGGCTCCATGCCATACAGGGCGCGTGGGGTTCGATGCGACCGGCAAGCCTCGAGCGATAGCCGCTCCCCGCGACGGTCGCGGGATTGCTCAGTGCAGGCGGGACACTGGCATCGTGGAAAATCTGTCCGGCAGAGTGCTGATCGTGGGAGCCGGGGCCGCGGGTCTCGCCTGCGCGCGCGAACTCACGAAGGCCGGCCGCGACCTCCTCGTTCTGGAAGCCCGCGACCGGATCGGCGGCCGCATATGCACCATTCGCGATCCGCGCATGCCGGTTCCGGTCGAACTCGGTGCTGAGTTTGTTCACGGCGTCCACCCCGCTCTCTGGAACGTGTTGCGCGAGATGGCCGCGCCTGTCGTTGAAGTCGATGGCGAGCATCTGACCCGCGACAAACATGGTCTGCACGAGTCGGATTCGTGGGAGCGCATGGGCGAGATCTTCGACGCCATGTCCCGCGTCGCGGAGCAGAGTTTCGCCAGTTTCATCCATCGGATATCCGCGCCGGATGATGTCCGCCATGCCGCAACCGGATTTGTCGAGGGTTTCAATGCCGCCAGAAAAGAAGACGTCAGCGTCGAATGGCTGAATCGCGAGAACAGGGCGTCGGAAGAAATCGATGGCGATCGGGCGTTTCGGGTGCTGCGTGGCTACGATTCCGTGACGGCCTTCCTCGGCGAGGGCCTGAATATTCGGCTCTCCACCCCGGTCCGGCGCGTGACGTGGAAACGTGGCGAGGCGACCGTTGAAACCAGCGACGGCGATCTCAGCGCGCGCCATGTGGTGATTGCCGTGCCGTTCGCGCTTCTCGCCTCGGGTGCGCTGGTCATCGATCCGGCGCCGGCTGCGCTGGCGTCTGCATCGTCGGCCGTCGCAACCGGGAACGCGCTTCGCATCACGTATCGATTTCGGGACGCCATCTGGGAGAAGCACCGCCGGCTGAGTTTCCTTCACGGCGACGAAGCTTTTCCCGTCTGGTGGACGCCGTATCCGGTACTTGCGCCGGTCATAACCGGATGGGCTGCCGGGCCGAAGGCGGACGCCATGCGGGGAAGGGAATCCGAGGAGTTGCGGGACATCGGTCTGCGCTCGCTGCGGAGTCTGCTCGGAGAAGATCCCGGCGAGCCCGATGCCTTCTTTGTTCACGACTGGGCCGAAGATCCGTGGGCGCGAGGAGCCTACAGCTACGTGCGCGTCAATGGCATGAAAGCGCAAATGGCCCTCGCCGAACCGGTGGAGGACACGCTCTGGTTTACGGGAGAAGCCTGCGCGCCCGCCGGTCATATTGGTACTGTTCACGGCGCGATTGCGAGCGGAATTGCCGTAGCGCAAAGAATATCCGGAAATAAACGCTGGAAGGGTCCACCCGGAAGGCGTGCCGGAGAGTTATCCTCATAATACAGGGTTACATCTATGCGCAGGTTGATTCTGGTTGTTCTCTTCCTGAGCTTTTCAGGCCTGTGTTTCGCGCAACGCGGTGGGGCGCGCGGAGGGGGTGGCCACGCTTTCGGCGGCGGCGCCCGCATGGGCGGTGGTTTCGGCGGCGGTGCCCGCATGGGCGGCGGTTTCCGCGGTGGCTACGGTGGCGGCTCTCGCATCGGCGGCTTTGGCGGGTATCGCGGCGGCTTTGGCGGAAATCGCGGGAACTTCGGATATCGGGGCGGTTACGGCTACCGTGGGGGCTTCGGTCGCGGTGGCTATTACGGTTACGGCTGGGGTTATCCGGCGTGGGGTTTCGGATTCGGTTATTCTGGCTGGCCGTGGGGCTACGGCTATGATTACGGCTACCCGTATGATTGGGGGTATTATCCCTACGACCCATACTCCTACTACGTTCCGCCTCCTGTTCCTCCCGTTGCGGTCTTCACTTATGTAGTACCTGACGGTCGCTGGCATCGATTCGGTCGCTGATATTTATCCCTCATGCCCGGCCTCGATCCCTTCACCCTTTACGCGGTGACCGTCATCAACATTGTTGTATGCAGCCTGGCCCTCTTGTTCGTGTCCAGGATCAACCCGACGGTCCATGGAATCCAACAATGCGGTTTCGGCGGTCTTCTGATCGCCGCCGGGTTCATTCTGACTCCGATCGTCAGTCAGTTTTCCAGACCGGTTCTTCTGCCGATTCCCACTACGGTGATGTTTACGGGCGCCCTGTTGATGCTGGCGGGGCTCCTGGCTTTTCGGGGTGTCTTCTCGCTGCCCTCCGGCGCAATCCTTTGGACGGTATGTCTCTATGCGGCGCTGATTTCTTTCGCCTGGTTCGCGTACGACAGTCTGGCGGCGCGTGCTTTCATCACGTCCACCGGGTTAGGCGCGATTGCGCTTGCCTCCGGCTGGGTCATGTGGATCCGGGTACCTCGGGAAGATCGGCCGGTTTACTGGACCAACGCCGCCGCATCGTATCTTCATGGTTCCGCGCTTCTGCTGTGCTCGGGGAATGCCCTGTGGGGAACGCCTCACGCCCGAATCTTCGGCGCGGGCAAAGTCGAGGCACTCACCGTCGCAACCTCCAATCTCTCTTCGTTCGCCTTTGCGTTCGGCCTTTCCATGGCGACGAACCTGAAACTGCAGCGCGTCGCGGAGAAACAGGCCCTTTACGATCCCCTCACCGGGCTTCCGAATCGCCGCTTCTTCGAGGAGCGCCTCGAGGAAGCGGAAGATCGAGTTATTCGAACCGGCGGTCGCATTGGCCTGATTTACTGCGACGTCGATAATTTCAAGTGGATTAACGACGGTCTGGGCCACAACGCGGGAGATGCGGTGCTCAGGAATGTGAGCCGGCGCCTCCGCGCCGGTCTGGGAGTCGGCGATTGTCTGGCGCGTGTGGGCGGTGACGAATTCGTCATCCTCATCGAAAACCCTCCCTCGTCGGAAGCCGTTTTCGACCGGATGAAAGGATTGCGGGAAGCCGTGGAAGGCGAGATGAAAGTGGGCGAACGCGTCATCGAGGTCGGCATGAGCTGCGGGCTCGCCGTGTTCCCGGATGACGTCGGCAGCCCGTCTGACCTCGTGCGTCTTGCCGACGCCGCC
>DASZUZ010000067.1:0-2302 GCA_035547415.1 Bryobacteraceae bacterium
GATTAGCATGGCCCGACGAGAGTCTGCGAGAGACCGCGAGTCACGCCGCCCGAACCCGGCGGAGGCGCCG
Organism: Bryobacteraceae bacterium; assembly: GCA_035547415.1. Classification (GTDB taxonomy): domain Bacteria; phylum Acidobacteriota; class Terriglobia; order Bryobacterales; family Bryobacteraceae; genus BOG-234. The sequence goes on from DASZUZ010000067.1 coordinate 71, forward strand.
CGCCCGCGAATAAAGTGGCGGCAGTACTATCGCGAAAACCAGGCGCCGGAGCGATGGTATTTGCCTGGCGCTTACGGCAATTATCTTCCCCTAAAGGGCAATAACACAAAAAAATACTTCCGTCTATAGCTCAAATGTGCGAGGCTTTAGTGTTCATCTTCGCGGGCATGGAACGACCTCATTTCACCGATTCAGAACTCTCCCGCTTTTACCGGAAATGGGTCGAAGATCCTGACTCGGTCGGAGACGACGAATTCGATACGATTCATCTGCATCTCCTCGTTTGCGAGGCGTGCTGCGCCCGGGCCAGGAAGCAGGAGCAACGGAGCCGGGTTGTTGCCGCTGTCCGGGAGTTTTTCGCGTCTCTGGTGCGCCGTCTGCTTCAGGCCGTTCGCCTGGCCTGAAAGACCATTCTTTACAGTCGCGCGCACCCTTTCTGAAGTAAACTGTCTGCCATGCGTCGGCTTCTATTTGCTCTGATGGCGGTCTGCGCCATCTCTTTGTTCGCGCAGGATGCGCCTCCGCCCGGTGGTCAGGGACGGGGACGCGGCGGCGCTCCCAAAAACCTCAAAATCCTCAAACCGGATGAAGTTCGCGCAACGATGGGCGCGTTCGTGGCCGGAACCGGCATCCGTTGCGGCGGTTGCCACGTCCAGGGCGATTTTGCCAGCGACGAGAAGCAGGAAAAGGTTGTCGCACGGAAGATGCTGGAGATGGTGCGCGGGATCAACGCGAATACCTTCAACGGCGAAGAGAAAGTCACCTGCTATACCTGCCATCGCGGCGAAGAACATCCCAAATCGTCCGCCCAATAACTGAATCTCGTTTGACCGGCGCGTGCAAGAATATTCCATGCGCCGGTCGATTTCTCTCTTTCTCGCATCCCTCTCCTGCCTGAGCGCCGGGACCATGCCACCGGAACAGGATCAGCGTCTCGCGGTTGAAATCTATAAACAAATGGTTGAAACCAGATCGGGTTTCACCAGCGGCTCGACGACTCCGATCGCCGAAGCGGTCGCCGCGCGCCTTAAGGCTGCGGGGTTCCCGCCCGCCGATATTTTTGTCGGGGGCGCCATCCCGACAAAACACAACGTGGTGGTCCGTTATCACGGGACGAGCGCACGCCGTCCGCTTCTCCTGCTGGCGCATACAGACGTCGTCGAGGCGAAACGCGAAGACTGGAGCACCGATCCGTTTCAGTTCCTCGAAAAAGATGGTTATTTCTACGGCCGCGGAACGGCTGACGACAAGGCGCAGGCGGCGGTCTGGATTGCGAATCTGATCCGCCTCAAACGGGAGGGGTTCAGGCCCGATCGGGACATCATCGTGGCGCTCACGGCCGACGAAGAAGGCGGCGGTCCGTACAATGGCGTCGACTGGCTCATCAAAAATCACAAGGAACTGATCGATGCGGATTTCTGCCTGAATGAAGGCGGGAAGGGCGAACTCCTGGACGGAAAGCGCATCTCGAACGACATCCAGGCGGCGGAGAAGTGGTATGTCGATATTCGCCTGGAGGTGCGTAACAAAGGAGGTCACAGCTCGCAACCCGTGCCCGACAACGCGATCTACCATCTGGCCGGCGCACTGACACGGCTCGCGCAATTCGGGTTTCCGCTGAAGACGAACGACGTCACGAAGGCCTACTTTGCGGAGATGGCTAAGCTGGAGAAGGGTCCCCTGCAATCCGAACTGGCTCAGGTGGCGGATGGCTCACAGGAAGCGATGCAGCGCATCGCCGCGAGGTCGCCGCAGTGGAACTCGATGCTGCGCACCACCTGTGTCGCCACGCAACTGGAAGGCGGTCACGCCCGCAATGCGCTCCCTCAACTGGCTGCCGCAAATGTGAACTGCCGGGTGCTGCCGGAAGACTCGCTCGACTATGTCACGAGCACGCTGAAGAAGGTGATTGCGGACGATCAGGTGGCTGTCAAGGTGGATAACCTGGAGGCCAATTCGCCCGGATCGCCTCTGCGGCCGGACATCATGCGCGCCGTGAATCGAGTGACCGATTCGATGTGGCCCGGCGTATCGGTGCTGCCGTTCATGAGCACGGGCGCTACCGACGGAAGGTCATTGCGCGCGGCGGGGATCCCCACCTATGGCGTACAGGGATTCTTTCACGACCGGAATGACAATCGCTCACACGGACGCGACGAACGAATGTTGGTCCGCTCGTTTTACGAGGGGCAGACCTTCCTGTACGAGCTTGTCAAAGTCCTGAGCTCGAAC
>DASZUZ010000068.1:0-3309 GCA_035547415.1 Bryobacteraceae bacterium
CGTTCAGGCTTTCAGCCAGCGATCGAACCAGCGGAACGCCTCGGCCTGCATATCACGATCGAACTTGTGGGGACCGGGATAAAACCTCATCCGGTAGCGTTCCGGCGCGCCCGCTTTTCGATAGACGTCGCCGAGGATGCGATCGGCGCGTTCCATCTCGGAGACGGTAAACAACTGGTCCTCGTGATTGTTCAACACCAGGACGGGATGCGGGGCGTTCAGGCCCATGATTTCGGGATAGTCAAGATCGCGAGGGAGACCGGGGATGTAGACCATCCACGTGTGCGTGTGACTCTTGTTCAGCAGGAAATCGCGCCATGTGGTCATCATGCCGGCGCAGCAGGAACAGCGGATACGCGGGTCGGCGCCCGTGAGGTAGACGGTGCGTAATCCGCCGCCGGACAGGCCACAGCAGCCGATGCGATCGGGATCGACGTCGCTTCGCGAGCAGAGATAATCGAGCGCGCGCTGATCTTCGGCGGTGAAGACTCCGGGCCACGTCGTGCCTGCACTGAACAGGCTTTTCGCCATGATGTGCTCGTGATTCCCGGCGAAGGTGTTGTAGCGCTGAATCTCCTCGGGCGCTTCGGGGTCCTTCTCCACGGCGCCGCCGGTGATGGTTTCGGGCAAATCGCCGACACGAACGCGGCGGCTTCCGAACGTGAACGCGTCGGCGACCAGCACGACGTAGCCCCGGCGCGCCAGTTCGTTGGCCCAGGCGACGCCACCGTAGTAACGATCCTGATGGGCGATCATCAGCGGGTGCGGGTCCTTGCCGATGCGGGTGATCTTGCGCGTTCCGAAATATTTGTTGCCGCCGTGGTCGTGGAGAGCAAGGACGGCGGGCAAAGCGCCCGATGCATTGGCGGGTTTCAGGACGAGGGCTTCGGTGGGCGGCCCGTAAGGAAGCTGCCACGTGAGATGTTCGATCGCGAGACCGTCGAATTCGATGTGATGCTGAAGCGCGACGGGCGGCGTGGATCCGATATCGGGCTGCATCAACGACTGCAGGTACCGGGCGCGAGCCTCGGCGCGCCAGTCGTCGATGCTGGTCCGTTCCGCACGGCGAAAGGAAAGGCGCGGGGGATCGGCGACCAGATGAGCGGCCCAGTCACCGTATGCCCCGATCATGTTCTGCACGGGATTATCATAACCGGGCCGCGATGCAGGCGTTCTATTTCGCCGGGTACATGGCGCTGTAGCTCAGTTGTTGTTTTACTTCGTCGCGCGGATAGCTCATTTCTACTTTCGTGATGTTGCCGCGCTGGTCGAACCGGGCAGCGAGATCCGCGTTGACGCCCGCGAAGTAAGTCGGAAGGTTCAGCTTCTGATATCTCGCCACGACTTCATCGCGGAGTTTCGGATCGAAATGAACTCCGTACCGATCGATGAGCTTCCGGATCGCGTCGTAATCGCCCTCGGCCTTGATGCGCATCAGTTCGGCCAGCAGCATGCCGACACCTTCGCGCATTTTCTTGTAATCCTTCACGACGACGTATGTTTTGCCGTTCTGCTGCTCGATGGCGATCGCGCCGGTCTTATCCATGATGTATTTCGCGATCAGCTGACGGTTTCGCTGGTGATCTTCCTCGATCGTGTCGCCTTTCGGAATGCGCCGCAACTGCGTGAGCATGACGCGCGCCGCGCTGTTGTACATCACGCGGCCCACATCGTCCGAAGAAACGACGCCCAGTTCTTTGAGTTTCGGATCGAAGACGTTCCAAAGCGCCATGAGGTCGGCGCGCGCTTCTTCGAGCGTCGAGAAATATTCCTTGAGGTAATAGGACGCCTCATGAGTCAGCTTCGGGCTCAATTTACCGGAGCCGTGGCCGATGACCTCGTGCATGGCGGTCATCAACTCGTCGGCCTCGTCCGCGTATTTTTTGTCGAGCGCCGCCTCCGCCGGTGAAAGGACGAACTCGTCAGTTACCGCAAACCCCGTGGCATCGGACAGCGCCCGCGTGCTGCCGCTGAACAGAAAGCTCTTCGACCCGTATTTCAGGCGGATCTCATCCTCGTTGGGCAGGTTATCGCCGATGGTAGTGACGTGGAAGTCACCGGTTTCCACCGTGGTCTCCACGGCCTTCGCGACGGGCGGTTTTACGCCCTGTTTCTTGTAGCGGGCATCCCACGGGGCCTGGTTTTCGAAATACTGTGCGTTGGAGGCAATTTTCAGAATGGTCGCCGAAAGCTTCTGATCCGTAATGGAGACGAAGCTTTGGGAAGTACCTTTGGCGCCACGGGCATCGCGGTAGATTTCGATGAAGCCGTTCGCGAAATCCACCGGTTCTTCATCCTGCACCCAGTCGATGTCGAACTGAATCCAGTCTTTGTATTCGCCCGTCTGGTAATAGCGGATCAGATCGTCGATGACCTTCGCCTGCTTCGGCTCGGCGTAAGCGCGGGCTTTGGTGAAGCAGTCGATGGCCTTGCGGAGATACTCGGCGTAGAGCCCCGGAGGCACTTTGCTATCCGGCGTGCCGGCCCGGTACACCTGTTCGACGATTTTTCCGTTCACTTTCGCCACGCGGGAGTTCAGTCGATATCGGTCGGGGAAGCCCTTCAGGTCCGCGAGATTCACCCCGAAGTAGAAGTTATTGGCGCTCGCCTGGATAATGTCCTTGCCGCCGCCCGGACTTTTGGCCGTGATGAGAGGCTCAAAATCGGGATCGAAGAGCGACTGGCGGAGCGCATCGACCTCCGGAATCAGATCCTTCCGCCCGGCCTGCTCCAAAGCGTGCTTCAGTTCATCGGCGGTAAAGGACGGCATCACCTTCTGGGAGGTGAGTTCGTTGTGGTTCCCCTTGTTGCCCCAGAAGAGCTTCGTGAAGTCGAGAATCCTGGCGTAGACCGCCGGATCGACTTTATCCTTGTTCGACACCACGGCTTCGAGGACGCGCTTCTGGCGCAGTCCGAATCGGGACTCCTGATCGTAAATGATCGGGTCGATGGCGATCGACGCCTGGCTCAGCCAATAGGCGAGAGCCTGCTGCTTTGGCGTCAGACTGTTGAAGCTGTTCGCTTCCAACTGGAGGAAAGCGGTGTTGCCGACCCGGTCGACAACAGACGAAGCGGCTGCGGCGAAGGACGCCGCGATCAGGCCAAGAGCGAGGGCGCGCACGGATTCAATTGTGACACTTCAGCCGCGGACATCAACGTCCGAGGCCTAATCTCACGCCGAGGCTGGGGGGCAGGCCCACTGCCTCGATCCGGCGGCGTACGGATTCGTGATCGTAAGCGACACGCCCCAGAAGGAGATCGACCGTCGAGTCCTCGAACAGCGCCCACGCGGCGCGGGGATCGCCGTCG
>DASZUZ010000069.1:0-8087 GCA_035547415.1 Bryobacteraceae bacterium
ACTGCCCCCGCTGGCCGAGGGAGAAGCAGCGACCTGTTCATCGGGCTGTCCCTGATAGGTCAGGTGCAGGAAAATCGGCGTCAGTTCGAACGGCATTTTTTCGCGTGCGGAGAGAAGCGGTACCGCGCGCGTATGGGTCATTTTCAGTTCATCGTTCCAGGGATCGAGCTTCGTGCGCGCCCCGAGCGGCAACGCCGCAACCTGGTCCGTGCGCTTCGTCTGCAATTCCGGCGCTTTCTCCATCAGCGCGGCCAGGCGAAGTACGTTATTGCCGCCAGCCATCTTGCTGCCGAAAAGCGGCTGAATCAGGTTCGGTAGCCGGTTCGCCTCGTTCCCCAGGGCTTTCAGGAAAAGACCGGCCTGCGCCAGTTTGTCCTTGTAGGGCGAATTTTCGAGTAATTTGAGCGCTTCCGCATTGGCCGCATCTTCCTGGCTTTGCGGGCGAGCGAAGCGGAACTTCTTGAGCGTTTCCTCGTCATCGAACAGGACGCGATCGCTGAACGCGAATTTCGTGTCGATCTGCTGTCCGAGCGCGACATGGGCCAACTCGTGCGCCAGGATGGCAGCCAGAGAGGCTTCGTCCGGCAGAGTATCGAGAAGTCCGCGGCTGATGACGATCGCATGGCCCACGGTGAAGGTTTCGAGCGGAGTGGTCAACAAGACCCGCGTGCGAACATCCGGCACGATGTTGAGATTGTTGGTGACGATCAGATTATTGACAACGGTGTCGAGCACCTTATCCACTTCGCCGCGCGGCGCGAGCATGTTGGCCTTTTCCAGGCGACTGAGTACGTTGTCTTCGCCTTCGCGTTCCCAGGAGCGCAGGCTTTCCACCGGCGAATTATCGGCGGCCTGAGCGCTCTTGTCGTCCACGGAAGGCGCTTCGATCACCATGTTCGTGAACTCGCCCTGGTTGCGTTCGTCCGCGGTCGTGTAACCCCAGAAGTGGGTAATGGCTTTGAACCGGAGATGGCGCACGCCGAAAGCGTACGGCAAGGCCGACTCTTCGCTGTAAACTTCGAATGGAACCCACAGGTTTCCGGCGCAATTCACGCGCCAGCTGTCGAAGTGCATGTAGAGGTCAGTGGCCGATTGCTTCGGACCGTATGTCCCGTTGAAACGGACGATGTTGAAACCCTGGTCTTCGATCCACATGCGGCCGATGAATCGCCCGCGCCCGGCATCCTTCTTCGGATAGACGCTGACGACCCATGTCCGGACATCGCCGAGGAACTCGCGGCGCACGAATTCGAAGTTATAGTGCGCCCGATCGAAGCCGTTGCCATCGATCAGCATCATCTGAGCGAAGCCGCGCGGCAGGTATTTCATTGAAAACATATGCGTGAAGATTTCCCACGCATGGGTTTTCATGCTGGATTTCGGAATAAAGGAGTTTGTCGTGACCCCTTCGGACAAATTGATTTTGCCGAGGAAGTAATGGTCGTCTTTCGGAACGGCTCCGAAATCGGCGTCTTTTTCCAGATTCTGGATGTAAGTCTCGGCGATTGGCGTGTGGGAACGGAGTTCCTTGAGCAGCGCTTGTTCGTTGGCGATCGCGAGATCCACACCCTGATTGAAGTTGGGCGTCTGCGCGGGAGCGAAAGCGGCTCCTCCCAGCGCCATGGCCAGAAGTGCAGCGGATAATTTAGTCATTTTTGAGTTCCTAAGAAAGCGCGAAGACAATGTGAACGATCCCGCGGGTGTCAACGGGACTGCCGTCCCTTGTACCCGGTTTGAAGTGGATTTGTTGAGCGGCGGCGCGGGCGGACTCATCGAGACCCAGTCCCAAGCCGCGAACGACCCGTAGTACCTGAATCTGCCCGGATGCGCGGAAGATTACGTCCAACTGAACTTCGCCTTCGACCTTCCGCTGCCGGGCTTCTTCCGTGTACACGGGTTTGGGCTTAAACGTAATTTCAACGGGTGTCTCGACCGGCGTCGCCACCTTGACGACTTTCGCTTGCTCCCGGGGAGCCTGATAATCGCTGAATCCGGATGACCGGACCGATCCGTGGCCGGAGCCGCCGGCACCTGATCCGGATGCGGTTCCTCCTCCGCCATCGCCGAATCCAGCCGATGCGACGACCCGGCCTTTGCCGCCCGCACCGCCCTGGCCGGAGCCGGCGGGAAGATCGAATGATCCGACTTTTGCGACGGTGAGACCCTTACCCGTCGACGTGGCGGACGCGGGCACGCCATTGGGGTCGCCGAACCCGCCCATCTTCACGTCACGCGCGGGTGGCTTCGGCCCCATGGGGGCAGGCTCGCCGGCGGCAAAAACGTTGGTTTTGACCTCCGGCTTCGGTTTCGGCGCAGGCGCCGGCAGATCGAACTTCGGCTCGGGGACGCGAGTAGCCTCAATCTTCGGCGGCTCGATTTTGGGTGGCTCGATCTTCGGCGCTTCTATTCTGCGGGGTTCTACTTTGGGCGGCTCGATTTTCGGCGGCAGAATTTTGGCCTCAAAGGGCTTCGGCTTCACGCGCGGAGGCGGCGAGAGAATCGGCTTGGGCGCCTTGATTTTCACTGGCTCCGGCGGCGGCACCGGACGCGGAGCGATCAGAACTTCGGAAACGCGTTGCGGCGGTTGAATGGCCTTATTGACCGCTACCGGAATCGAGACCAGAAGGGCAACGAACAAAGTATGTATGAAAAGACTGCTTGCCCAACGGGTCCACGGCGTGGGTGGCGGCTGAATGGAACTAAAAAGTTGTTGGGAACCCATATGAGTGTCTATGCCTGGCATAGGCTTCTCCGGGTATTGTTAGCAGGACTAATACCGATGTTTATTTAAATACTATTTTTTGGAATGCGACTAAAAACCGTGCGCGGGAGGTCGAATATATGGCGCAAGTTCGTGATGAGACGTTACAGCGTGGTGAATCGGGACGGAGCGCTCCTGCTGGGCGCTCCGTATCGGGGAAATCAGAGGGGAAAAGTTTCTGCCAAAAATTACCTGACGGCCAGGGCCTGCTGAATCGCGGCCGATGCGACGGGGACCATCAACTCATAGCCTTTGTCATTCGGATGCAGGCCGTCGCGCGAAAAGCCGTCCCTGAGCATTCCTTTATCGTCCACAAGAGCACCGAAATAATCTGCATAAATCGCATGTGATTTTGCCGCGTAATCCTTCAGCCACGCATTCAGTCTGAGGATTTCCGCCGGCGGGCGTCCTTCGGTCATTTTTCGCGGGCCATAGTCGCTGACGGGCGTGAGAGCGCACAGGATGACTTTGATGCCGTGCAACTGAGCCAGTTCCGTCATGGCCTGAAAGTTTTCTTCGATCATCTCGATGGTCTCCGGTCCCGTGTTGCGAGCGATGTCATTGGTTCCGGCGAGGACGATCATGGCCGCCGGCCTGAGGTTGATCACGTCTTCGAACATGCGCGCCAGCATCTGCGGAGTGGTCTGTCCGCTGATGCCTCGGTTCACGTAGGGTTTGCCGGGGAAGTACTGGGCCAGCTTCCAGCCATCCGTGATCGAATCTCCCATAAAGACGACGCGACCCGGGTCCGCAGGCTGGGCTTTGATCTTTTCGTTATCGGCGTGGTATCGGCCGAACTGATTCCAGTCGAGAAGCTGATTGGCAAGGTTCTGCGCGGCGGAGGCCAGACAGCAGTTGGCGCGCGGAGGATTGAAGTCTTCCACCAGTTGGGCGCTGGCGAGCGCGGGCGCAATGAGAGCGGCAGCGAAAAGCAAACGATTTCGAAGCATGGTTGAAGGGCATTATATCGAGTGTTCTTAACGAAACTTTTCGCGGCATTCGCGCGTCCTTTCGGGTTCAAAACAGTAAACTGAGAGAAACGGAGTCAGGGTACGGGGTGGTGCTTTGATAAACGGGAAGAAGATCGTTGTCGTGCTGCCGGCCTACAACGCCGAGAAGACTCTCGAAGCCACGGTTCGCGAACTGCCGGAGATCGTCGACGAAACGATTCTCGTTGACGATCATTCAAGCGACGAAACCGTGTCGCTGGCGAAGCGCCTCAGGCTTTCGGTCCATGTTCACGCCAAGAACCGCGGCTATGGCGGCAATCAGAAGACGTGCTACGCGCAGGCGCTGGCGCGGAGGGCGGATGTGGTGGTGATGACGCATCCCGACTATCAATATTCGCCGTTGCTGGTCACCGCCATGGCAAGTATGGTGGCGTATGGAGTCTACGATGTGTCGCTGGGATCGCGCATCCTTGGAGGCGGCGCGCTGCGCGGCGGCATGCCTGCTTACAAGTACGTCGCAAACCGGATGCTCACCGCGTTTCAGAACATCGTGATGGGCGCGTCTCTTTCGGAGTACCATACCGGCTATCGCGCCTACAGCCGCGAGATTCTTCTGTCGTTGCCGCTCGAGAGCAACTCGGACGATTTTGTGTTCGACAATCAGATCCTCGCCCAGGCGACTCTGCTTGGGGCCAGGATCGGCGAAATCTCGTGCCCCACGCGTTACTTTGCGGAGGCTTCTTCCATCAATTTCCGCCGCAGCGCGATTTACGGACTCGGAGTGCTGCGCACGTCGCTCGAGTTCCGATTGGCCAAATGGGGCTTCGCCCGACCCGCCTGGCTCCGGCTTCCGCAGGGAACGGAAAGCTGGCGGCAGACAACCGGGCATTCGAGTCTGGCTGCGCCCGCCGGTAGCAGACGATGACATCGCAGGCGGTTGCGCCTGCGGCTTCGCACAAATCAGCCGGGCGCCGTCCAGGGGTTGTCAGCATACTGCTGCCGGTTCTGTTCGCCGCATGCATCGCGCGTTTGTGGCTCGCCCCTCTCTCGTCGAGTCTCTGGGTGGATGAACTCGTCACCGTGTTCGTCGTTCAGCATCCGGGACACACGTCCTTTGCGGTGGCCCCGCAGGTCCCTGAGTCTCTTTACTATTGGTTCCCCCGCGCTTCCGCCGCGGCTTTCGGTTCTTCCGAAGCCGCGTGGCGGCTTCCATCCATACTCTTCATGAGCCTGGCGCTCCTCGCAATCGTGGGTCTCGCGCGCCGTCTGATTCATCCGGACGCGGGCTGGTTTGCGGTGGCGGCATGTTTTGCGCTGCACGGCTTCAATTACTTCGCAATCGATGCCCGTCCGTACGGCATGGGAATCGCGGTCGCGTCGGCCAGTGTTCTCTTCCTGGTGAAGTGGCTCGACTATGGGCGCTGGTGGGACGCCTCTCTGTTCTTCTTCTTCGCGGCATTGTTGTGGCGCGTCCATCTGGTGTATTGGCCGTTTTACGTTGTGTACGCGCTGTATTTTGGCGCGCGTCTCGCGCGTCATCGTGTCGCCGCGACGGGTCGACAGATGATTGCGGTCACGCTGGCTCTCGTCACGGCGCTTCTGCCGGTTGCCTTTACGGCATTGCGGATTTTGCGCGGCGCCCATGCGCATGCCTTCGCTCCGGAACCGTCGCTGCGCGACTTCGCGCACCTTCTGCGCTGGAATCTCGTGGCGATCTGTGGAGCGTGCGCGTGGATCCTGAGCCTGTGCTGCAGATGGACACGTGTGAAGTGCGGTATACGGCGAGCGGATCTTTCGCTGCTGCTCGCATGGTGGCTCGTGTTGCCGGTTTGTCTGTTCGTCTGGTCCCTTCTGACACATAACAGTGTCTACGTCGCACGCTATCTTTCGCTAATGTTGCCGGGCGTTGCCCTGACCGCAACCGCACTGGTCGCTCGCTGGTTGCCGGAGCGGCAGTGGCAATCCGCGGCGGCAGCGCTGGCGGGCGGAGCGCTGCTCTTTCTGGGGCAATGGAATGTCTGGAAACCACGGCATGAAAATTCGGACTGGCGCGCCGCGGCCATGGAGGAGTACCGGCTGGCGGCAAGTTCGGGCACGCCGGTGATCTGTCCGAGTCCGTTCATCGAAGCGCGATCGCCCGCATGGACTCCGGACTACCCACTTCCGGGGTTCCTGTACGCTCATCTGGATTTCTATCCGATTCGCGGCAAGCCGGACCTCTTCCCGTTTGAAAGCTCGCCCGAAGCGGAGCGCTTCGCGTCGGTTCTGGTGCACGATCAGCTTGAGCCTTCCGGCCGCTTTGTTATCTACGGACCGGCGGGAGGCGCTCGCTATTGGAAGAACTGGTTTGCCGCAAGGCCTGAACTGGCCGGCTGGAGCAACCGGCTGGAAGAGTTCGGCGACGTTTACGTTGCGGAATTTGTTTCGTCGCCGAAGGCTCCTGTTTCCGCCGTGCGATAGTTGTCGCGAGGGGCATATTTGCAGGCGCAATTCGAAGCGGGGATCGCGAGACTCCCGCGATGGATTCTGTTGTTGGGCGCAATCGGCACCGTGGTGTCGTTGTCATTCCTGGGAGTGGCGGCGGCAGGCGGATTCCTGACGGGCGCGATCGCGGCTTACGCGAACCTTCGGCTGATCGAAAGAGTGGTCAACGGCGTGGCGCGGGCGGCAGGGAGAATCGTGGCGGAACCTGACGCCGATAGACCGGGCACGGGGACCGGCGTATGGGTCCTGATCCAGCTCACGGGGCTGGTTGCAGTGGCCTTTGTTATTATTAAATATTCCGGTTTCAACCTTGCTGCTGCCTTCTGCGGGTTCCTGGTGTGTCCGGCGGCGGCGGTCCTCGAAATCGTCTACGAACTTGTAACTTATGACCACTCATGAAGCGTGGCTGACGCAGCTGTTTAATCACTACCTGGCTGGTCCGGGTAATGCGCTGCTCGCGTTGTTTCATCTCACCGCGGCCGATCCGAAAGAGCCGTGGGCCGATTTCATCGTGATGCAGTTGCTTGTCGCTGCGATCATGATCGTTCTGTTCCTCATCCTTCGCAGCCGGCTCTCGGTGGACAAGCCCGGCAAACTCCAGCACCTGTTCGAGTTGATCCATGGCTTCGTGGTGGAGCAGGCCGAGGATCAGGTGGGACATCACGAAGGCCGCCATCACGTCGTCCTGTTCGAGACGCTGTTTATTTTCCTGTTGCTGGCGAATCTGATCGGTATCGTGCCGCAGTTCGTCAGTCCGACGCAGGCTGTATATGTGCCGGCCGGATGCGCGCTGGTCGCCTTCCTTTACTACAACATCGTGGGTCTGAAGAAAAACGGGCCGCTGAAGTACGGCAAGCACTTCCTGGGGCCGATTCCGATCATGGCCCCACTGATGATTCCGATCGAAATCATCAGTCATCTGGCAAGACCGCTTTCGCTCACCATCCGTCTTTTCGCCAATATGTATGCGGGCGAGCAGGTGACGCTGGTGTTTCTGAGCCTGACCTATCTTGTCGGTCCGGCGATTTTCATGGGTTTGCACGTCTTCGTGTCGCTGCTGCAGGCGTATATCTTCGTGTTGCTCACGATGATGTATGTGGCGGGCGCGGTCGCCGAAGAACATTAATACAAACGGGCTTTATGCCGTTTTCCGCGTGAGGCCTCCCGCCCCCCGGCGAGGAACGCAACCACCTCCGGAAGACGATTTTTAGAAGGAGTACACCAAATGAAGACGAAGTTGTTTTTCCTCATGATCGCGATGATGTTCCTCGCGATCCCGATGTTCGCGCAGGGCGGCGGCACGGCTGCTGCCGGCGGCGGCAATCCATGGGTTCCGGTCACGGCCGGCTTCTCGATGGCGATTGCTTCCGGCCTTTGCGCTCTGGGTCAGGGCAAGGCTGTCGCTGGCGCCGCTGAAGGCATGGCGCGCAACCCCGGAGCCGCGGCTGCGATCCGGTTCGCGCTGATTCTCGGTCTGGTTCTGATCGAATCGCTGGCGCTGTACACGTTCGCCATCATCTTCGTGAAGGTTGTCTAAGACAGTCACGAAACAAAAGGAAATGGGGCAGGTGCTCAAACACCTGCCCCATTTTTGTCTCCTTACCCCATGATCTGCCCGAGCGCTGCGGTGAACTTGTCCATCTCTTCCTGAATCCCCACCGGCAACCGAACGTGCGGGGCGGTGCGTCTCCATCATGAAGAAGTTGGCTTCGCTCGGCACGAATTTATTGATCGCGCGCCGCTCGGGGACCAGAGTCTTCACTCTCATGCTGGCGGTCGCACAGGCGAGGCCCGTGATTGGCAGCATGCCGCCGCCGTAGGGACGCATCTTCGCGAGCAGGTAAGAGCTTTCAGGCAGCCGTGTCAGAAGCGGTCGCTATTGGTTGGGCAAC
>DASZUZ010000070.1:0-3730 GCA_035547415.1 Bryobacteraceae bacterium
GGTAGCTGATCTTCATCTTTCTTCCTCCACCGTGAACTCCGTTTTTCTGGCCGTTACCGCCCGGCCAAGATACAGGCGCCCTCGCGCGCAGTAAGGCGGCAGGGAGACCTCGAGTTCAGAGGGCGCGATCATCCGGACCGGCATGTGTTCACGCGGCAGGAAGTATTCGAGTTCCGTGGAGGTATGAATGCGGCAATGCAGAGGGTTGGACGAGAAGGGCGCGGAGCTTTCGAGATAAACGTCGACGCATGCCACAGCGGCGCACCGGCCGTCCACGGTATAGACCTGATTCTCCTTCTGAACCTTCACCGGGGCGAGCCCGGCAGCCATCAGCGCCTCGTCCGGCTGCATCGCCAGGAGTTCCCGAGCTTGCGGCCATCGGAAGAAGACCACTCCCGTGAGATTTCCTCCGATCCGACGCGCGCCTGCCACGGCATCCCGCACGGCTTCCGGCGTGGCCAGAATGAATTGGATGACATCGCCGGGATTCAGGTCGGTATAGCCGATCCGGAGCTTTCGAGTGGCCTCGTAATTCAGCACGAGCTCGTTCGCGGGATTGCGCTCGGTCCGCAGCCGGAAAGCCGGATTCAGCGCGATATCCAGCGGCGTCAGATCGCGATAACTGGCCAGCCCCGAAAGGCGCGCCCCCGAAGAGAAATCCCGGGGAACGAACCGGGCCCGTCCAAACGTTGAGATCCCGATGCGAAAGCGTTTGCCGAAGCGATTAAAGACGGGTCGCCAGCGCGCGGCGTCGATTCTCGCCGCCACCGCCGCGCTATTGTTCCAGGTGGCCGCATCGATGTCATAGAACTGCGGCACGAATTCGTCCGTCTCACGGATCACATCGCCAACGGATGTACCGCTTCGAAACCAGTCGAGCAGCGCGGTAATGGAGAGTCGCCAGCCGTCGGGCAGCCCTTTTCTGACTTCCCGCAGGAAGGCAGCGTATTGAGGCAGCGCGCTGGTTGGGCTGTCGATATCCAACTGAACGCCGGCAACGTTGAGATGCCGTGCCCGCGCGCGCGCCTGCAGTTCGGCGAACCGCTCGGCAAGCATTGAGACGACGGTATTATCCGGCACGCCCTGTCGTTCATATCGAAAGAGAACCCAGTATTCGCGAGCTTCAGGGAGTTCATCCGGCCAGTTTCCCCAGACAACCCAGCGGGGTTTGCGGCTCCCGCTGCCGGACAGGAACCTGGCTCTCTTGCCGAAGCACATACATTGGCGGTTCTTCTTTGCGGATGCTGCCTGCCTCAATGAAAAGAACGTCAACCGGGCCAGTCGATGGTTCCGCGCGGGCGGAACTGCCCTGCCAGAACCAGAAACCGGTCGTCCATTTCGGGGATGGCTGCTGCTGCGACCAGGAAACGCCGCAACCAGACAGTAAAAGCGAGGCAATCAGGAAAAAAATCGCGCACCAGCGGCGCATTTCAAAAAAATTCTCCGGAATCAAGATAGCAGGACTTCGTGCGGCCACGTACCGCCCTCTGCGAAATACAGCCGCCCCTTCGCAGGTTCGCCCGCTGCCGAGACGAGAAATCCACAATCTAAGTTTCTGATTTTTATTGCTTTGCGTAGCACCCGACACGAAACTCCGGACCACCAGCCAACATCCAATAAATCGGGTAACGGTTATGACAAAGCAGTCGTGGTTGAGGATCGCCGGGGTGGTGGGGCTCACGGGAGCTTCCCTTTTTGTTCCTGGCGCGCAGGCCGCCCGGACCGCCGTCCCGGGCACTGTGAACTACGTGGAAGGTAAGGTATTCATCGACGGCAATCCGTTGAGCACTCAGCAGAATGGCCAGGCGGCCCTGCAGGCCGACCAGAGCCTTACAGTGGAAAATGGCAAGGCGGAAGTCCTGCTATCCCCGGGAGCGTTTCTACGCGTCGGCAGCAACAGCGAAGTCCGGATGGTCGCCCCGGAACTGGCGAATCCCAAAGTGGAAGTCGTTCGCGGCGAGGCCATGGTCGAAGTCGACCAGAAGCCAAAACAGGCGCGTCTCGACATCCTGGAGCGTGGAGCCGATGCGTCCCTGCTGAAAGAAGGGCTTTATAAGTTCGACGCCGATGAAGCCACGGTCGCCGTCATCGACGGCAAAGTACAGCTGGACGACAACGGTTCATCGAAAAAATTCGGCAAGGGCAAGGAAGTCACCCTCACCGGCGCCGAACTGAAGCCGGTAAAGTTCGACCGCAAAGCCGAGGACGAACTCTATCGCTGGAGCGACGTGCGCTCCGGCTATCTGGCGGAAGCCAATGAAGCGGCGGCGCGTTCCGTGTATGTTTCCGGCGGATGGGATGGATGGGGTCCGGGCTGGTTCTGGAATCCCTACTTCTCCACGTGGTCGTGGATGCCCGGTGACGGCTTCTTCTGGAGTCCCTTCGGATACCCGTTCTACTCGCCGGGTTACGTGATCTACGCGCCGACTTACGGTCCCCGATATTACCGGGGCGGCGCCGCCATCGTCCCGCCCCGAGGCCGCGGACTCCCCGGCCGAGCGGCGGGACCCGCTTTCCGATCCCCGGCTTTCCGGGCGCCGGGCGCGGGCTTCCGTGGCCCTGCAATGGGCATGCGCGGCGGGGGCGGATTCCATTCCATGGGCGGCGGCGTCCACGGCATGGGCGGCCGCCGCTGAACGAAGTGGGGCAGCCTTCCCTGCTGCCCCACTCCTCCTCCCTCATTGACGGCATATCGCCGCTACCGGCTGTTATAGTGATCGTTTACGTTTTCAGACAGTCGCGCCAGGGGGAAGAGGGGGATTGCGCTTCATCAGAAATCTGCTGCGAATCTACAGCTATGTCTTCGAGGCAATCCTGTCTCTTACCGCGCTCGCCTTCTCAATCGTGATCGTCGGCAGTCCGCGCGCTCAGATCCGGCTCGGCTGGCTTCCCTGGTCGAGTCACACGATTGGCCTTTGGCTCGCCGGGATCGGACTCCTCGGCTTGATCTTCGTCGTGCTCGCGATTCGAGGCAGAGCGCGAATCCTTCTGACCCTGTTTGCGCTGGCCGTATTTCTCATAGTCACGCGAGGATTTTTCTTCAGTTCCTGGCGCTTTAGTGGCAGGGATGACCTCCGCCATTCCTTATGGCTTGTCGCCGGCCTCTTCCTCGCCTTCCTTGGCTCGATTCCCATGTCCTCGCCCAGGATGAAGGTCTACAAGGGCATGCGGTCGTAGCCGCCGCCCCGAACTTTCAGATTCACTCCGGAAAGCCGGCGGGCGAGCGACTCCGCCATCAACAGCATCAGCAGTTCAGCCGCGGCGCCCGGCGCCAGACCTTCGGGACGGATATTCGAAATGCAGTTCCGCTCCGCGTCCGTGCGGCCCGGGCGGGGCGACCACGTGAGATACGCGCCCAGGCTGTCGGGCGAACTCAGCCCGGGGCGTTCGCCGATCAGAACAACCGATAGCGCGGCCCCGATCCGATCGCCGATATCGTCGCCGATCGCGACCCTGCCCTGCTCCACGATAATGTTCGGGGCGATCCGCCAGCCGGCGAGCCCCGGCAGCAGGCACCGGAGAACGTCGGCTGCGTGACGATGAACGCCCGGAGCAGAGAGACCGTCGGCAATAACGAAGACGGCATCATACGAGCCATGAAGGCGCTCGACGGCAGCGCGCGATTCCAGGCTTAAACCCCGGCCGAGATCGGGCCGTCGAAGATATTCGGCGCGATCGCGCGCCGCGCTCTTCACGATAATCCCACCGAGTTCCCGAACGATCGAAGCCG
>DASZUZ010000071.1:0-3215 GCA_035547415.1 Bryobacteraceae bacterium
ACGTCGCTCTTCGGCGGCTTCGTCAGCGTGAGATCGATCGAGCCGTTCGAGGTTGTCAGCTTCAGGGGAGACGTGACGGCGCTGTCCATGCGTACCGCAATGCTGCTGTTCGTTGTCTGCGCCTCGCACTGTCCGTCAATGTTTTCGGCGTGAATGCGTCCATTCGAGGTCCGGAGCGCGACGCTGCCCCTGACGCCATCGGCATCGATCGAACTGTTGGAAGTGTGCGCGTCCAGGTCTCCGTTCACGTTCTCCACCTTGATGGAGCCGTTCGACGATTTCAGGTGAGCGGCGCGCGCCACGTCGTGGACGCGGATACTCCCGTTGGAGGTAGTCACCCTGTCGACAATTGCCTGCCGGGGGACGTGAATCGTAAAACGCGCGCCCGCGCCGCCCGCATGAATGGAAGGCTTCACCGCGCGGATCTGCACGGAATCCGGCGAGTGACGGACGTCGATCTTCACGGCGTCGCGAAGCGATTCGGTGGAACCGTACTTGACGCCGGTGATTTCGACCCGGTTCTCGTCCCAGCCCTCGACTTCGATGGCTCCGTCGAAGCTCTCCGCCTCCACACGCGCGGTGGGCTGCAGGTCCCAGGTGTAGTGAAAATCGGTCTGGTATCGATCCGAAGAGCCGAAATCGGCAACGAAGCAACCCGAAAGCAGAAACGCGGACGCCGCCGCCATCACGACCCGTACCATCAGATCCTCCTCACAGGAAAGAATACGATTCGCAAAGGCCTCGCGTTCGCGCAATCATGCAGCTTTTGGAAAAGATCAGTCTCCGGTGGCGGAGAAGCGGAAGACCTCCGGCTGCGCGAGACGGCGGTAATCCGCGATGGGCATCACGATCGAGTCCGTCAGCGACCCGGCGTTGAATGCGACCCGCTCGTTTTCGAATACTGAAGGGTCCACGAACAGGGGGAACTTGAGAATGGGCTCGCCAAACGGCGGAACCGACCCTGGAACGAGGCTCGTCATTTCCATTAGTTCCTCGGGAGTCGCGAAGCGTGTCTTTTTGGCCCCGAAGTACTGCTTGATGGCCGCCGAATCGAGCTTGCGGTTCGCGCTCAGAACGAACAACCGGAAGCGGTCATCCACCTTGATCAGCAGGGCCTTGCCGCCCACGCGCAGTTCTTCGCCGCGAGCCTTTGCCGATTCTTCCGATGTTCGGGTCGGTTCGTGGTGAACCTCTCGAAACGCCACGTTCTCGCGCCGGAGCCAGGCGCGGATCTCGTCGAGAACCATCGTTACTTGCCGCGGATCAGCGACAGAAACTCGTCGCGCGTCTCTTTGTTACTGCGGAACGCCCCCAGCATGGCGCTGGTCACGGTGCCCGAATGCTGCTTTTCCACGCCGCGCATCATCATGCAGAAGTGCTGCGCTTCGGCGACGACCCCGACCCCGAGAGGGTCGAGCAGTTCCTGAATGCACTGGGCGATCTCCTGCGTCATGCGCTCCTGGATCTGCAGCCGTCTCGCGAACGCGTCGACGATGCGCGGCAGCTTGCTGAGCCCGATGACCTTGTTCTTTGCGAGGTAAGCGATATGAATCTTCCCGTAGAACGGCAGCATATGGTGCTCGCACATGCTGAAGAACTCGATGTCCTTCACGATCACCATCTCGTCGTACTTCACCTCGAAAACAGCGCCGTTGACGATTTTTTTGATATCGGCCGAGTATCCGCTGGTCAGGAAGCGCAGCGCTTTCTCGACTCGCTCGGGCGTGCGCAACAGACCGTCGCGGGTTACGTCTTCGCCGATGGCTTCCAGCACGCCGGCGACGAGAGGCGCAATCGGTTTGTCCGAAGGTTCTTTCGGAGAGATGACTTTAACGACTGCCTGCTTCCGCTGTTTCATAGTCCTCAACTTCACAGATGTTGCGCTCGGTCTCCCAGATGCGAACTCTTTCGAGCCGTGGACCGGACGGGCCGAAAACCTCCTGCCAGACGGATCGCAATCGGCGGTCCACTTCGTACGACAGATTTTCCGTGGTCGGCACAACCGTACGGAAAGCGTCGATCTCCTCATTGAGGTTGCGATGCCGGAACGGCGCGAGGATCTGCTCTTCGGCGACACGGTCGAGCAGGCGGAGATCGACCACACGGCCGGTGACCTCGTCCACCGGTCCGCGTACCGTCAGTTCCACCTCATAGTTATGTCCGTGTCCGAATGGATTGTTGCACTTACCGTAGATGGCGGCGTTCTCGGCATCGCTGAGGGCGGGGGAGTGGAGCCGGTGCGACGCCACGAAACCGTATCGTTTGCTCAGCCGGACCGTCATGCTTCGCCGCGATACTCCACGAACAGTTCGTTCGTCTCGTGAACACGCACGGAATACAGCCGCGCCCGGCCGGAGTCGTCGATGTTCGAATCGAGCCGGTTCCAGATGTCGATGGCGATATTCTCGACCGTCGGCACCACCCGGTCGAAAGGCGCGACTTCCCGGTTCAGAAGGCGATGGTCGTACACATCGAGGACCCGTTCTTCCAGGATTTCCTTGAGCCGCTTCAGATCGAGGATCATGCCGGTGACCGGGTCGGGTACGCCCTGAATCGCCACTTCGACGATATAGTTATGTCCATGCCCGTGCGGGTTGGCGGCGGCGCCGTAGACCTTTTCGTTCTCCGCGTCGGAAAGCCGGGGCGAACGGCACACGTGCGACGCTGAAAACTCAACTTTCTTGGAAATAATCATGGAAGAAATGCCGCTCTCACCCGTCCGATAGAATTATAAGAAACCGCCAATGAAGTCTGCCCGCAGGTTCTCCGACTGGATTCCCCACGCCGCGCTCGCGCTGATGCTCATCGCGTTCTGTGTTGCGCTTTATACGTCGCTCCATGAAACCGTGATTAATGCCGGCGACAGAGCTCCCAGCTTCAGCATCACGACCGACAGCGGCAAAACGGTGACGGCGCGCGAGTTCGGCGGCAAACTGCTGCTGCTGAACTTCTGGGCCACCTGGTGCCCTCCGTGCATCGAGGAGATTCCCGGCCTGAACGAAATGGCGCGGCAACTCGGGCCGAAGGGTCTGGTCATTCTCGGAGTCAGCGTGGATAAGGACGAGAGCGCCTACAAGCAGTTCCTCGCCCGCAACCCACTGGCTTATCTGACTGCCCGCGATCCCGCGGAGAACATCAATCTGAGTTACGGAACCATCCAGTATCCCGAAAGCTATCTGATTGACCAGAACGGCAAAGTGATCGAAAAATATATC
>DASZUZ010000072.1:0-6977 GCA_035547415.1 Bryobacteraceae bacterium
GAACTCCAGCGTGCAGATGGAATGCGTGACGTGTTCAATCGAATCCGACTGGCCGTGCGCGAAGTCATACATCGGGTAGATCGGCCATTCGTTCCCCGTGCGGTGATGTTCGGCGTGCAGAATGCGGTACATCACGGGATCGCGCATGTTCAGATTCGGCGACGCCATGTCGATCTTCGCCCGCAGCGTGCGTGAACCGTCGGGAAATTCCCCGGCGCGCATACGGGTGAAGAGATCCAGATTCTCTTCCACGGAGCGGTTCCGGTAAGGGCTTTCCTGGCCGGGTTCGGTAAGTGTGCCGCGGTATTTCCGGACTTCCTCCGCGGAAAGATCGCAAACGAAAGCTTTGCCGGCGCGAATTAACTGGAGCGCCCATTCATAGATCTGTCCGAAGTAGTCGGACGCGAAATACATCGCATCCCATTCGAAGCCCAGCCAGTGGACCGTATCGATAATGGAGTCGACGTACTCCTGCTCTTCTTTCTCCGGATTCGTGTCGTCGAAACGCAGGTTTGTCTTACCGCCGAATTCGTCCGCCAGCCCGAAGTTCAGACAAATGGATTTCGCGTGTCCGATATGCAGATAGCCGTTCGGCTCCGGAGGAAACCGCGTCTGGACGCTCCCGCCATACCTGTTCGTCTTCAGGTCTTCAATGATTCTGTCGCGAATGAAATTCGACGGCGGCGCAGGAGTGGACGGGGTCATATGTTCTGAGCTGTTCAGTTCGATCTGTTCTCTTTATTTGAGTTTTTCGACGGCTCGCGCGATTCGTTTCAGGCACTTCTCGCGGCCAAGGACTTCCAGAGTTCCAAACAGAGGCGGCGCGGTTTTGCGGCCGCAGACAGCGACCCGGACGGGTTCGAACATCTGGCCCGCTTTGATGCCCAGTTGTTCGGCGGCTCCCCGGAGCGCGGATTCGAGGCCATCGTGCGTGAACGCCGCCTCGGCCAGTACCTCTCCGGCGCGTTCGAGCACCCGCAAGGCCATGGCGGCATCCCCTTTCTTCGGAATCAGTTCGGCCGAATCGTAGGGAGCCAGTTCGTCAACAAAAAAGAAATCCGCCACCGTCAGGACGTCGCGGAGCAGCCGAATGCGCTCCTGGATGAGGGGCGTGATAGCTGCCATCTGCCCGGCATCAACCTGAAAACCGGCAGCCTGCGCAACAGACCGCAACTGATCCGAGAGTTCCACGACGGGCGCTTTGCGGATATTCTCGGCGTTCAGCCACACCGCCTTGGCATCGAACGGGTCTTCTTCGGTGAAGTTGACCACCGCGTTACTGCGATTCACTCCCTCAAAAGTAAAAGCCTGAACGAGTTCGTCGCGCGTCATCTGTTCGCGGTCGTCTTTGGGTGACCAGCCGAGCAGACACAGGAAGTTGATGAAAGCGTGGGGCAGAAATCCCCCGTCGCGATAGGTGGTCACCGAAACGACCGGTCCGTGACGGCGTTTGGAAAGCTTGCTGCCGTCCGGCGCCGTCAACAGCGGGAGATGCGCAAATTGAGGCGGCTCAACGCCGACCGCGCGGAAGATCAGGATGTGCTTGAACGTGTTGGTCAGGTGGTCCTGACCGCGCACGACATGGCTGATCCGGAGATCCACGTCATCGGCGCACGAGGCGAGGTGGTAAGTCGGAGCGCCGTTGCTGCGAAGCAGCGCGAAATCCTCGATATCGTCCGTCGACTTGGCCTGCTCACCGTAAACTGCGTCGGTGAAGCGAATCACTTCGCCGAGGCGCGGCACGCGATAGCGCAGCACGAACGGCTCGCCCGCGGCGGCGCGGCGATCGCTTTCCTCTTTCGAAATCTCGCGCTGCCCGGCATTGAAAAGCCATGTTCCGGAAGCATGCGTCTTCTCGGTCTCGTCGACTTCAGCGGGGGTGAAATCCCGATAGGCGAGTCCTTTTTCGAGGATCGCGTTGGCCAGTTCACGGTGCAGCGCGAGACGGTCGGACTGACGATATTCTTCGTCCCAACCGAGGTCCAGCCAGCGGAGTCCTTCGTAAATCGAGGCGAGCGACGCTTCCGTATTGCGTTCGAGATCCGTGTCGTCAATGCGCAGGATCATCGTGCCGCCATTGCGGCGCGCGTAGAGCCAGTTGAAGATGAAAGTGCGCGCGCTGCCGATGTGCAGATAGCCCGTCGGCGAGGGCGCAAACCGAACTCTGAGCATGAAATTGCAGTATAGCGAGGCGGTCCGGCGCTGCTATCTTTGCGCAGCCCGCCCCAGAGGGAATACTGCAATCCGCGGAACCGCCAGGCGTCCGACGTCAGGCAGCAGAGGACGGACTGGAGATATTCACCCCGCCATTGTGGGTGCGGACCCGGATCAGCGCGCCGCCCGCACCGACAGCCTGATTGAAATGGTGCTCACCGCGGGGAATCTGCGCGTTGGGCAGCCGCACGTTCATGCCTCCATTTACTGTCGCGATATCGAGAAGCGCGGAGAACTGCTCGGGCACCTTCATCGAAACGCCGCCATTGGTCGTCTGGACATCCAGTCCCTGACCGTTCCACCGGGCATTGGCCAGGTTGACGGACACGCCCCCGTTCACCGTATCGCCATGCACGTTGCCGCCGACGTTCTTCAGGCTGATTCCGCCATTGACGGCGTGAAACTCCACCGTGCTCTCCACGCCCGAGATCGAAATGCCGCCATTCTTCGTCGTGAGATGGAGTCCGGTGTTGGCTGGCACGAAGATTTCATAGGACACGGACCAGTTTGCCTGCGACGGCCCGTCGGATTGAACCGTACCGCCGGAGGTGTGCACCATGACCTGGGCTCCGGTGCTTTTCGCCTCGGCATCCGATGTCCCGCGCGCCTGGACCATGGCGCGGACGAGAATGTCCGAGCGGTTGGCGCCTTTGATGCTGATGCCGCCGTTCTGGCGTCCATCCACGTTCAACGCGGAGAGCGCCGGAATGGTGCTCTCACGAATTTCGCAGAAACGCGGTTCGCCCCCGGATCCCTGGTTCTCGCAGGACATGGTTGGAGACTGCGCCAGAAGCCCGCAGGAGACGAGTGACAATCCGGCGAGCGAAGTAAGGAGAGTTTTCATGACGGATCCTTTCCGGAACTTGGACGCCGCGTTCCGGAAAAGGTTAGTAATTGCATTACAATCAGCCCGTGAACATCCGTAAAGCCACCCAGTCCTACGAAGCCTGGCTCGCCACACGACTGACGATTGTTCCCGAAGACCTCCGGGAAAAACACGCGCTGATGAAGGAATCGGTGTTTGCTTTCCTTCGCGCGACGTTTTACCGCTGGTGCCAGTTGTGGCCGGAAGCATGCGAGGACGAAAACCAGGCTCCGGCGGTCCTGGCGGTGGGCGATCTGCATGTCGAAAACTTCGGGACGTGGCGCGATTCGGAAGGCCGCCTCGTGTGGGGCATCAACGATTTCGACGAGGCGGCGATGATGCCCTACACGATCGATCTCGTTCGCGTCGCCGCCAGCGCTCATCTGGCCATTGACATCGGGCATCTGAAAATCGAGCACCGGGAAGCGTGCGAGGCCATCGCATCCGGCTACAAAGAAGGCCTGGAGGCCAGCGGGCAGCCGTGGGTTCTCGCGGAAAGGCACGTATGGCTGCGCGAACTCGTGGACCTCCGCGATCCGGTGGGATTCTGGCAGAAGCTGAACGGCCTGCCCGATGTTCAGGGTCGTGTGCCGAAGGAAGCAAAGCGCAGCCTCGAACGTCTTCTGCCGGGGAAAAATTTGCCGCATCGCATTGTGCATCGCGTCGCGGGCCTTGGCAGCCGGGGGCGCGAACGGTATGTCGCGATCGCCGAGCACGCCGGCGCGCATGTGTGCCGCGAGGCGAAGGCGCTAGCGCCGTCGGCCTGGCTTTGGGCGCAGGGAAAAGAAAATTCGAATCGCATCCGGTATCAGGAGGCGCTCGACATCGCGGTGCGGGCTCTCGATCCCTGCGTGCACATCCGAAACGGCTGGATCGTACGCCGGCTGGCGCCCGACTGCACGCGCGTCGAGATTGAGAAGACCCCGCGCGATAAAGACAAGGCAAAACTGCTGCACGCGATGGGGTGGGAGATCGCGAATCTCCACCTGGGCTCCGGCCGGACTCGCGATATCCTGCGGGATCTGACGGCGCGCGACCGCCACTGGCTGCACTCGGCCGCCGCTCGCATGGTGAAGGCCACCACGGCGGATTGGGAGGAGTGGCGCGCTGCGTCGAGGCCGAAAGCAAAGAAAGCCGGAACAGCGTAGCGGTGGGATAATCGGAGCGGGACACGATGGCCCGCGGCTGGGAAAGCAAGTCGGTCGAGATGCAAATCGAGGAACGGTCGAATTCCACCGTTCCGGCCTGCAATACGCCCGAAGACGCGGCGCAGCGGCGCAAGCTCGAACTGCTCGAATTGAGCCGTCGACGGCTCGTTCATGAGATTGAAGCGGCGTCCGACCCGCGACTCCGCGCGCTCAAGCAGAAAGCTCTCGACCATATTGAACAGGCAATTCGCAGCGCACGATAGGATGGAGTGGTGGATTTCGCCTCCGCTCTGATTCCGGGGCCGCGCCGGCTGTGAAGCGGTCTCCTCTCCTGCCCATTTTCCTTATCGTCCTGGTCGATGTCCTCGGTCTGACGATTATTCTTCCGCTGCTCCCTTTTTATGCGGAACACCTCGGCGCTTCAGCGACCGTGGTCGGGCTTCTGATTTCAACTTATGCCCTGTGCCAGCTCATTGCAGGGCCGATTCTCGGACGGTTATCGGACCACATGGGCCGCAAGCCGCTGCTGATCGTCAGCCAGATCGGGACTCTCATCGGATTTCTGATTCTGGCGTTCGCGCAGCAATTGTGGGTCGTGTTTCTTTCACGGGTGATCGATGGGCTCACGGCCGGCAATCTTTCACTCGCGCAGGCCTATATCGCCGACGTGACAACTCCCGAAAACCGCGCGAAATCCTTCGGGGTCATCGGAATTGCCTTCGGAATCGGATTCCTGGTCGGTCCGGGCATTTCCGGCTTCCTCGCGCAGTTCGGCTACTCGTACCCGATTCTGGCGGCGGCGTTCCTCTCTGCGTCGAGCGTGGTTTGCACGGCTACACTGCTGCCCAAGGCCGAACCGCACGCCGGCGACGGAGAGACCGGTCCCGGCGGCCGGCGTCTGAGCGTGCTGGACTGGAAGGCCTACGGCCAGTACTTCGCGCGTCCCGATCTGGGTCCGCTTCTCTGGCAATTTTTCTTCTTCGCGTTCTTCTTCTCTCTTTCGATGAGCGGCTTCGCGCTGTTCGCCCAGCGGCGCTATCTGTGGAACGGACATCCGGTGGGAGCGAAGGAAGTCGGGTATGTTTTTGCTTACATCGGATTTCTCGGGATCATCCTGCAGGGTGGGCTGATCGGAAGGCTCGTGCGCTGGCTGGGCGAGCGGACTCTGGTCTGGACCGGGTTTGCCGTCAGCGGCATTTCTTCGGTCTGGATCGCGTGGACCTGGACGATCCCGCAACTGCTGGCGAATTCGACCGTAGGCTCGTACGGATCGGGCGTGCTGCGCCCCGCGGTCACATCCCTGATCACGCAGAAGGCCGGCAAACGCGAACAGGGAGTCGTTCTGGGACTGACGCAGTCCCTGACGTCCGTTTCCCAGATCATCGCCCCGGTCATCGCCGGCGCTTTGATCGACCGCGGCTTACTGGCGGCCTGGGCTCTCAGCGGGGCGGCCGTGGCTTTCTGTGGAATGTTCCTGAGCCTGCGTCACCGGAAATAGCTCACGGCCGGGCTCCGTTGGAGAATGGAAACGTGAGCGTACACGACGAACGGCGCGACGAACTCGAAAAACACGAATTCATGATGGGAGTGCCGCGAGGCCGCCTTGCAGTGACCCTCGACGTTCTCACGGACGCGCTCGTGCTGGTGGGCCAGCATGGCGTCTACTGCCAGAGTGCTCGGCAGCCCGGAAAGCCGGCGATGGACATTCAGCTCATCACGAAATCCATCACCGACGCGAAAGACCTGATCAGCAGCGTGATGGCGGAACTCAAATCGGCCCCGCGCTGACTCGAGCCGCACCCGAAGCGCACTTTTTCCGATTGGTGTGAAATCCCGTAAAGAAGGGATAAAACCCCTTGCATAGGCTACGAGAGCTGCTACACTTGTACGAAAAGTGACGCGGCTGTTCCTGGTACTCTCATTACCGGTAATCCTGGCAGCTCAACCGCAGGGGCATCCCGGCATTGACGATGCCCTGACCTTTTCAGTCCCTTCAAGCCCCCGGATCTCGCCCGAAGGAACTCGCGTCGTCTATCAACTCAGCCGGACAAACTGGGAAGACAACGCTTTCGAAAGCGATTTGTGGCTGTGCGACGTCGCTGCGCCGGGACACCCGCGTCTGATGACTGCGGGACCCGGATGGAACGGCGAGCCTCGCTGGGCGCCTGACGGCAGACAGATCGCATTCGTAAGCGATCGCAGCGGCAGGCGCGAGATCTTCGTGATATCGCCGTCGGGCGGAGAGGCGCGCAAGTTGACCAGCGCCGAAAACGGGGTCAACTCTTTTCGATGGGCGCCTGACGGCAAGGCGATTGCCTTCACGTCGGATGACGACGGCGATTCGCACAAAAAGCGGAATGAGCGCTACGGCGACTTCGAGATCGTCAATTCGGAGGCTCCCTCGGCCAGTCTCTGGCTCGTGCGGATTCCGGACAGACCGGAAGCGGCGCCCGGCGCTCCGGAACTGCTGACGAAAGGCCGGAAAGAACTGATCGGCGCTTTCGCGTGGTCGCCCGACGGGTCGAAAATCGCGTTTGAGTCGGACGGAATTCACATTCTCGATGTGGCTGCGGCAACGACAACGACGATCGCATCCGGATCTGGCCCGTATCGGAATCCCGTCTGGTCGCCGGACGGCAGGTATGTCGCGTTCGAAACGGCCGGCGGCGACCCGGGCTTCTATTATTCAAATTGGTTTATCGCAAGAGCGCCTGCTCAAGGCGGCCCGACAGAACCGCTGACCAAAGGCT
>DASZUZ010000073.1:0-11212 GCA_035547415.1 Bryobacteraceae bacterium
GTCCATGATGTCGATGACGGGCGCCGCCGCAACCGGCGCGGGCTCCGGAGTCGCTCGCTCCGGAGTCTTTTACAGAATGGCCGCGCGCATACGTTCCAGCCGCTCATCTTTGAGTACTGCGGGGTCGAATGGCGCCGCCAGTTGCGCAATCAGCATTTCGGCGAGTTTCATCTCCGCCGGTTTTACGTCGGATCTCTCCGCGCGATAAGCGTCCTCCGGATGCGCTTCGTTCTGAAAGTACATCGTATGCAGCAGGATTCCAGCGCCGCCAGCGCGCAGGAGCGCAAACTGATCGCGCCCGTGCATCGCCACGTGAGTAAGCGCGGCGTGCTTCGTTTTTCGCATCGCCTCGAAAAAGAGCGCGTATGGCTTTTCCCCGCCACGATCCGGCAGGACGTAATACGACGCATTGAAGTAGACGGGATCGATCTCCTCCAGCTTCACAAACTGGATGATTTCCATTTCCCGCGAGGTCTCGACACGAAATCGCCGGACCTCCTCCGGGCGGAATACCGCAAACTGCCCCTTCTCATATTCCACGCCCTTCAGAATTTCGACCGGCTCGATTTTCTCGCCACCCGTCCGTGTCACGAACTCGCTCCGGACCGGCGCAACTTCTGAAAGTGGTTCAGCCGTCGGGATTGCCGGCCGTTCACCTGGTTCCGGCTCAGCCGCGTCGTCCGCCTCTTCCGCCGCGCGTGCATGCTTCCGGTAGACTCGCTGAAAGCGGACCTTCTCCTGCCGCGCGGCCCGAACGATCCGGATTGGAATCGATAACAGACCGAAAGTCAGATGGCCTTTCCAGACAGTCGAAGGCATGGCGTTATGGCGTACCGGATTTCGCGTCGCGGTGGAACAATTTGCGTTTCGCGTCCGGCCAGAACTCCTCCCATGTGTTGCCCGCCATGCGGAGCGCAACGCCGAGCGCTGTTCTGGCCACGAAATGCGTCGTATCCGCCTCGCTGTCCGCCCGCCACGTATTCGAAAGCGCGTTGCTGCCCGCAATCGCAATGAATCGGGCGTACGCCGGGTGTGGATCGCCGTCGCGATTGGCCGCCACGAAAGTCCATTTCGCGATATGGCCGACCCGGTGTCCGAACGAGGACCCGCTCGCCGCTTTGACGTATCTCGGATCTTCGCCCCACAACGATCCGATCCCCGCTTCCATCACGTTACTGGTCGCGACTCCCGTGAGTCGCATCCCGTAGCGCTTCGCGGCGCCGTCCCAATGCGTGCCGTATTCGTGAGGAGCATCGAGCAGCGTGCCGAATCCCGCGCTGAATAACCCGCCCCAGAGACTAGCCGGCCCGACCGTGCTGTTGATCACCCAGTGGACGCGCTCCGCGCTGGTTATGGGTGGCGGAAGCGTGGCGTGTTGAGCGTACGCGCAGGCAGGCAAAAGAAGAACGAGCGAAAACCTCACCTCCGTTGTGGCTGCAAATTCGGGGCCGTTTCCGGTTCTTTGTGCGTGTGAGTCAGCAACTCCTGGATGTGTGCCTTCACTTTTTTCGACTCGCTGATACGGCCCGAAGTGCGCAGGAAATCTGCGTAGCCTTGCATGGTTTCCACCACTTCGGGATGTTCTCCGCCAATTCCTTTTTCCCCGATGAGAATGGCGCGCTGAAAACAGACGTCGGCGTTCTTCGGATCCTTCCTCGCGGCGTAGATGGACGCAAGATTGGCGAGACTCTCGATATCCGCGCGTTCCCGGATTCCCACGGCGCGCCGGAAGAGCGGTTCGGCGTCATCGTATCTTCCCTGAACGCCGTAAAGGGATCCCAGGTTGTCCATGGCCTGGGCTGCCAGAGGACTGTAGGGTCCCTGCGTCGCGAGCCAGATCTGCAGCGAGCGCGCAAACAGCGGTTCGGCCTCCGCGAATTTGCTGTCGTAAAAGTAAGTGAGCGCAAGATTGTCGAGCGCCGGCGCCACGTCGGCGTGCCGCGATCCAAGCGTCTTTTCCCGGATCGTAAGGGAACGTTGCAGAACCGGTTCCGCTTCGCCGAAATCCTTTTGATGGCGAAGCAGCAGCCCCAGACGATCCAGAATTCCCGTGAGCGAATAGCTCTCTGCCCCCAGCTTCTTTTCGGAAATGGCGAGAGCTTTTTCGTAATATGCGCGCGCCTCTTTCGATTTCTCGTCTTTTTCTTCGAGCAGCGCGAGGTTGAGGTACGTGGTCGAAACGTCCATATGTTCCGGACCCAGCCGGCTGATCCGCGATGCCAGCGCCTTCTGGTAGGCCGTTCGCGCGTCGTCATACTGGCGCAATTCGGAATATACGCTGGCCAGTGTGTCGTAATCCGCCGCGACCCTGGCGTCGTCCGCGCCGAGTGCGCGCAGATCGAGCGCGAGCGCGCGCTGCGCGACGGGTTCCGCCCTGGAGGTCTGCGCGCCCGCCCTGTATGCCCCCGCGAGCCGGAGAAGATGCGGCGCGAGATCGTGGTTCTCGGGTCCGAGTGTCTTCTCGAGAGCGCTGACCGCGCGTTCTTCGAGCGATACCGCCTCGTCGTATTTTCCAGTCAGCAGATCGAGGTCGCATAGCTCCTCGAGGGCTTCTGTAAGACGCAGCGCGGCCGCCGCGTCATCCGGCTTCTGCGACTCCGCATCCGCAATCGCCGCGCGAAACTGCCGGTCCGCCTCCATATAACGGCTTTGCTGGAGAGCCGCCCTGCCGGAAGCGAGGTGAGTATCGAACGGGCTTAACTGTTGTCCCCACAGGCCGCTGGCCAGAACGAGGAATGCGGCGAGTCGCATAGGTCTTTATGATGACGCGTTAACATTGAGAATTGTTCCGTCACCTGACCGATGTCCTCGTGGCCTGGGGGCCAATGGGCATTCTCTTTCTGTCCATTCTTGATTCCGCCGGCGTGCCCGTTGCCGGCGTCTTTGACGCGTTGCTGATTCTGATTGCCGTTGAGCGGCCGTCCGTTGCGTGGCTTTGCGCGGGCCTCGCGGTAGTTGGCTCAACCGTCGGGAATACCATCCTGTTTTCAATGGCCCGCGGTGGCGGCCGGCGGTTCATGGAGAAGGCGGCGCCGGAAGGGCGCGCCGCGAAATTTCGCGCCTGGTTCAGTCGCTATGGAATGGTCACGGTATTCGTGCCCGCTCTGATTCCTATCCCGATGCCGCTCAAGCTGTTCGTGATCAGTGCGGGGGTGCTCGGAACATCGCTTGCCGAATTCGTGGGCGTCGTGCTGGGTGCGAGAATTCTCCGGTACTTCGGCGAGGCGTGGCTCGGAATCCGTCTCGGGCGCGAATCCACTCATTTCCTGGCGTCGCACGCATGGTACTTCCTCGCGGGGGCAGTGGTGTTGTTCATGCTCCTTTACGGATTCATCTTGTGGCGCAATCGCCACCCCGCCCAGGTGGAATAGCAAAAAGCCCGAAACTCTGGCCGTCAAATTGCGCTCTGAAGGGGTATGCGATCCCTGCGCCCCGCCCTTCTCCTTGTCGCGGTGTCAGTCTTCCCACTGGCCGCCCAGACGAAAACTCCGCTGCGTGCTTTCAGCGATTCCGTTGAAGCGCTCTCGCACAGCGTCAATCGCTCTGTCGTGCAGGTCTTTTCAACTGGCTACGCTCTGGCGGACGAGGAGCAGGAGAGCGCCGGTTCGCCAGCGGGCCTCGTGACGAAACAGCGCAGTTCGGGGTCGGGCGTAGTCGTCAGTCCGGACGGCTATATCGTCACCAACAATCACGTCGTGCAGAACGCGCGTCGCGTCCGGGTGCAACTCGCCTGGGCGCCGGAGCGGCAGGGAAATCCTCAACATTCCGTCCTGCGGCAGCGCGGCCAGTTGCTGGACGCGAAGGTCGTGGGAACGGATCGCGAAGCGGATCTCGCGGTCCTGAAAGTCGAACCCGCATCTCCATTACCCGTTCTGAAATTCGCCGATTCAGAAGTGCTCCGGCAGGGTGAGGTCGTGCTCGCCTTCGGCAACCCGCTGGGGCTCGAAAACTCCGTCAGTCTCGGCGTAGTCAGCTCCGTCGGACGCCAGATCCGCCCGGACGATCCCATGATCTATATCCAGACGGATGCCCCGATCAATCCCGGGAACAGCGGCGGTCCGCTCCTGAACGCGGAAGGCGACGTTGTCGGCATCAACACGTTCATCCTGTCGCAGTCGGGCGGGAGCGAGGGAATCGGCTTTGCCATCCCGAGCAACATCGTGAAGAGCGTTTACGACCAGATCAGGAAGGACGGGCATGTACACCGGGGTGAAATCGGCGTCTCCGCCCAAAGCATCACTCCGGAACTCGCCGCTGGTCTCGAACTGAAGCAGGATTGGGGCGTGATTCTGGCCGACGTCGAACCGGATGGCCCCGCTGCCGCGGCTGGCCTTCAGCCGGGCGACATCGTTGTCTCGGTAGACGGAAAGCCAATGGAAAATGCCCGCCAGTTCGAAGTCGATCTCTATCGCATCCCTCTGCATCAGCTGGTCAATATCGAGGTGATGCGAGGCGGGAACAAAATCGCCGCCCAGGTCAAAGTAGCGGAGCGCCAGGATGATCCATTTCGGTTTCTCGATCTGGTGAAGCCCGAAGCCAATCAGATATCGAGGCTCGGAATCATCGGAGTCGCGATCGGCAAACAGTTGGCGCAGTTGCTGCCCGATACGCGGAAACCGTACGGCATCGTCGTGGCGGCGCGGACGGGTCAGAGCGAATACAGCGGACAGGGCGGGCTGAAGCTCGGAGACGTGATTTACAGCCTGAACAATGTGCCCATGGCGACCCTCGACGCTCTGCGCAAAGCGGTGGACGATCTGAAACCGGTGGACCCCCTTGTACTCCAGGTGGAGCGGGACGGCAAACTGATGTACCTTACGCTGACTGAATAGGAACTGCGTCAGACGCCTTCAAAGATCGCGGCGATCGAAATGATGATTCCGGGCAGTAAGGTGGCGAATTCCAGCGTGTCGTCGATCCTCAGTTGCCGCCATTCGTGGGCGGTATAGACGACAACGTATTTCCCATCCGGGTAAGCGCAGCAAACGGCGTGGGCGCCATTTTTCAGATAAGTCGAAATCTTGTGCTGCAACGCAGAGGGCTTGTCGTTGATGGCGACTTCGATCGCGATCTCCGGCGCACCGGTAGTCGGTGAGTTATCGGTCCGACCCGTCAGACGTTCCTTCCGGATGATGGCCACGTCAGGCGTGAAGGCATCCAGCTCGGTCACTCGAAAGCTGTGTTCTACCCAGCTCTCAAACCCGAGTTGGTCAATGCCAGCTCGGTCGAATAACCGATTCAGGTTTGTTTTGACTCGATCGTGTGTATAGCCGGTCAAGGGGCGCTCCAGCACCTCTCCATCAACAAGTTCACAACGGTTATCGTCATTCTCGCCGCGGACGTGAAGAAACTCGTCCACGGTGAGCGGCGGCGCGATGGGATGAGCTGCCATGACCTTAGATTATCTTACGGAGACTTGGTTCTGTAGATCTTCGAACGCCACGTTGATGATCGGATATCGCGGCCAGTCGCGGTAATCATAATGCCACCATTCGGCCTTGTCAACGGTGAACCCCTCCGCTTCCATCGCCCGGCGCAGGGCCGCCCGGTTCTTCCTCTCCAGTTCCGTGCCGCCGGCGTAATGGGGGTAGGCCCGCTTTGTCATCTCGTCGTAACCGCTTGGCATTTCAACGGGCTTTCCCGTGCGCAGGTAGTACAGTGACAGATCGACCGCGCAACCCCGGTTGTGCTTCGATCCCTTCGCCGGATTCGCCACGAAGCCGTGAAGTTTCCGGGGCGTGGCGTCCCAGAACATCTTCGTCACATACCAGGGACGGTAAGCATCGTGAATGAGCAGTCCGTAGCCTTCGGTGGCGAGCCGCTTTCCCGCCCGCTGCAGCGCCGCCGCCGCGGGCCGCTCGAGGAACGCGCGAGCTTCCGTATACATCGGGGTTCCCATGAAATTATTGAATGTCGCGTAACGGATATCGAAATGAACAGTTGGACCGAGCGTGGCCAGATCCACAAGATCCGGCGTGCGGAAAGAGCCTTTTTCAATCGGGGGAGAGGTACGCAGTGCCTCCCGGCGGAGTTCTTCCACTGGATGAAGAGGCTGAATACGAAACGAAGGAGTTTGCGCCCGGGCGCAAACCACGCAGGCCAGAAGAAGCGTCTCAGCGAGGCGAGTTCGTGTCCACGTATTTCTTGTAAGCCCCGATCCAGTCCGCCGAAATATCATGCTGCGCCGTCTTGAGATCCACCTTACCCTGGCACACAAGTTGATGCAGGCGTCGCTCCAGCCGGTCTTTGACACGCGCGTTCCAGCGTGCGGAGTAAGGCTGCGGCCAGAGATTGCGGATACTCTCGGCGCCGCCTAATTCGGGCGTGATGAGATAGTCCACTTCATACGCGCCCGCTTCCTCCGATGTCATTCCATATTCCGCCAGCACGGCGCGGCGCGTTTCGGCGGGAATATTCTGATCTGAGTCCGCGCTCGCTTCCGGCAGCCGGCAAACTTCGGACAGGCTGATGGGACGAGTCTCTCCCGGCGTGAGACTATTCTTTGGCCGGGGACCCTCCGCGCTCACGGTGCCGCCAAACACGACCAGCATGGCAATGGCGACGGAAGCGACCGCCGCAACCGCCGGTGCGGCGCGCCAGAGGGCCGCTCGACGCGCTTTCGCCGGCGGCGATTCGGCGAGGCGCGCTCGCAGTAAAGCTCGAGGCCCGGAAGCGTCCGGGATTCGCCTGTCGAGAGCCGCCGCGCGCGCCCGGACAACCTCGCCGATAGTACCTTCCAGGTCCTGCATCCGCGTCCGGCAGTTCCAGCACGCGGCCAGATGCGCCTGGCCGCGTGCGGCGCGCCGTGTATTCATCTCCCCATCGGCCAGGAGCAGTAATTCCTGATCTGTCAGGTGTGAATCTCTGGACTTCATGAAATCAATCACCTCCATCGGCGCGACCTAGCCGGGCCAGCGACCGTTCGAGTGAGTTTGCCACTGAACCGAGCGAAATACCGAGAATCTCCGCGATCTCGCGGTACCGCAAGCCTTCCGCGCGCAGCGAAAGGCAGCACTGGTCCTGTTCCGGCAGAGCGCGCATCACCGACAATAACCGCGCCTGCCGCTGTTTTCCCGCTGCCTGCTCTTCCGGATCCAGACCCGGATCGGTGTGTTGCTCCTCGAACAGTTCAGCGGACTCGCGCATACGTTGCATCCGGTTCTTCAGCCCGAGATTGTGGCCCACCCGAAAAATCCAGCCCCGCAGGTTGGATCGAGGTTTGCCTTCACGCAGGTGCCGGAATAGCAGCAGAAAAACTTCCTGGACAATCTCTTCTCCCTCCGGAGCCGCGACCCGCAGCGATAGCAGATAGCGCAGCAGGGGCGAGCGGAACTCGTCGTATAGTCGTACCAGTTCCTCCTCGAGAGGCGACGGGCCGCGCTCGGCGGTTTTCGCCAGCGACGCGGAGAGAGCGGATTCGAACGGGTAACCCACTTAACTACACATTCGTTTTACCACCCGGATGTTCAGCTCTTTTGCAAAAAAAATGCTGAACAGCGAGTGGTGTGGCGGAATGTATCAGCAGAACCGATGCTTCTCGTCTCTCCTTGTCGCGCCCTGGCTCTCGCATTCTTCAGCGCTGTCCTGCTGTTCGCCCAAAGCGGCACGGGCGAGCTTCGCCTCACGGTCAAAGATCAGAGCGGCGCCGCCGTGCCCGCGGCGGCCGAACTCGTGAATCAGTCGACGCACACCCGGCAGTCCGTCAATCTTCCCACCTCGGGCCGCTATACGTTCAAGACACTGCCGTTCGGCGCCTGGCGTCTCAATGTTTCGCGCGCCGGCTTCAGTCCTTCGTCAGAACTGATCGAAATCCATTCGGTCCTGCCGCTCGAACATAACGTGACGCTCGCGCTCGAAGGCGTCGCGACCACGGTGGACGTGAAAGAGTCTGAAACTCTCATCGATCCCGATCGGACCGGCTCCGCCTACTACGTCGGATCGCAGGAGGTGAAGGAACGCGAGACGGAACTTCCCGGCAGAGGCCTGATCGATCTCGTCGTGCAGCAGCCCGGATGGGCGCTTGAGGCCAATGGCGTTCTGCACCCCAGAGAATCCGAATACGAAACCCAATACATCATTAACGGTTTCCCCGTGCAGGACAACCGCTCTCCGGCGTTCGCCCCCAATGTCGATGCCGATGATGTCCAGTCGATGAAGGTTTACACCAGCGGCATTCCCGCTGAATTCGGGCAGAAGGTCGGAGGAGTGATTGAGGTGACGACCCAGCGCAACACGTCGCCCGGCTTCCATGGTACGGCCATCGCTCAGGGCGGCAGTTTCGATACGGTGGGAGGTTACTTGTCGGGTCAATATGTCGCTGGTAAAACGACCACCACCCTTTCGACCGAAGGATTTCTCACCGAACGTTATCTCGATCCGCCTGTCATCGCGAACTACACCAACCACGCTTCGAACGGTTCCTTCAACGGCGTCTTCGAGCAGGACCTGACGGACTCGGACCGGATCCGTGTTGCTCTCAGCCGGCGCGAGACGCATTTCCAGGTGCCGAACGAAATGCTGCAGCAGGCGGCCGGCCAGCGTGAGGACCGCCAGAGTCAGGAGACATCAGGGCAGTTCTCGTATCAGCGCGTCTTTTCGCCGTCCCTTCTGGGCTCGTTTCGCGGGATGGTCCGCGACGTTGCGGCGGACCTCTGGTCAAACCCGCTCGCAACTCCCATCGCGCCGCGGCAGGCGCGGGGCTTCCGCGAAGGCTATGCGAGCGTGAGCGTCGCCGGGCACCACGGAAGGCATGAATGGAAGACCGGAGGAGACTTCCGCTATGCGGCGCTGAATGAGAACTTCGGGTTTCACATTGCGGCGTATGCGGTCAATGACATTCAGATTTATGATTCCGGCACTCCCGCCGATTTCGCCTTTTCCGGCCGCGGACTCGACCGCGAGCAGTCAGGGTATGCGCAGGATCTCATTCGTCTGGGCCGTTTCACGGTAAGCGCGGGGATTCGGTTCGATCATTACTCGCTGCTGGTCGACGAAACTGCCTGGAGCCCCCGCCTGGGCGCATCCTGGACCGCCCCGGTGACAGGAACCGTTCTGCATGTTTCCTATGACCGGACATTTGGCACGCCGCCTTTCGAAAACATTCTGGTCTCGGCTTCCGCCGCAGCGCAGTCACTGAACAGCGCTGGTTTATACCTCCCGGTCAAGCCGTCACGCGGAAACTACTATGAGGCGGGCTTCACCCAGCCGCTCGGAAGCCATATCCGGCTGGATGCGAACTACTTCCTTCGGGACATCCGAAATATGCAGGACGACGACCTGCTGGAAAACACGGGCGTCAGTTTTCCGATCACCTTTGCCCGCGGACGGATTCGCGGCATTGAGACGAAGCTCCAGATTCCCAGGTGGGGCCGTTTCTCGGGTTTCCTGAGCTATGCGAACACGCGGGGTATCGCCGAATTCCCGATTGCGGGCGGTCTGTTTCTGGATGATGGCGCCGCGGATCTGTTGACATCCACCGATCGTTTTCCGATTTCTCAGGACCAACGGAATATCGCCCGCGGAATGGTTCGCTACCAGATCCTGCCACGGCTCTGGACGTCCTGGTCCGCGACTTACAACAGCGGGCTGCCGACCGAACTTCAGGACGGCCAGTCTCTGGACTTTCTCGTTTCTCAGTACGGGCAATCGGTGGTCAACAGCGTCAATTTCGATCGCGGCCGCGTCCACCCATCATTCTCCCTGGATGCGGCGGTCGGCGTGGACTTGTGGCAACGGGAGAAACGGACGGTCACGCTTCAGGGTAATGTAATAAACCTTACAGATCGGCTGAACGTCATCGACTTCGCGGGCTTTCTGTCGGGTACTGCGATCACGCCGCCCCGCAGCTTCGGTCTGAAGCTGCGGGCGGAGTTCTGATTTGAGCAACTTAGAGGTTACGCGGCTCCGGCCATCGCTCGAACGCGAGCCGTCTGAGCAAATACGTAGAATCTGAAGAAGGGGCGGCTTTCCCCGCGGCCCCAGCGGTTCACCCGCCAGACGGCTTTCAGGTACCGCGCGTCGGAATGAGGCAAAATCATCTGATAAGTGCCGCAGTAGAACTTTCGGGGGAAGTTCACCACGGGTTTATCGCCCCACGTCCTGCCATCTCTGGATACGAAGATATCGACGTCCAGACTCTCCTGCTCCATGGCATGCGTAATGCCGAGGGTCAGTAGGAGATTCTGGTCCGCATGTTCACCCAACGCAAATACGGGGCTTTCTCCGCACTCGCGTACGGTAGTTTCCTGGACGAGAAAATTCGGTAGCAAAATTGTATCGCCTCCCTGGAGGAGTTGAAAGCGACACCGGAATTCAGGCGCGACGAAGACCGGCAAGCCGGGATAAATTCTTCCCTGCTGCCGCCAGCGTCTCATATTTTTTGCAGAAACAAAAACGGATTTGTGAGGAACCGTTCGAAGAATTGAAGTAGAAACTCGAACCTGGAACCGCGGCCACTCCGACCTCCTCAACAAGCTTCTTCGCGAATGTCACGTCGTCCTTTGATTCGAAGGCGGTTATGTCGGTCATTACGTAGTAAGCGCCGCTCGGGACGTAACACTGAAAACCGGCGGACCGGAGCATGTCGACAGCGGCTCGCCGGCGGCCTTCATACTCCGCCGAGAGCCCATTAAAATATTGATCCGGCAAATTCAGCGCCATTACGCCCGCCTGCTGCAGCGGTGTTGCCGCTCCTACCGTCAGAAAGTCGTGAACTTTGCGGATCGTGTTTGTGAGTTCCGGCGACGCAATCACCCAGCCCACTCGCCATCCCGTCACGGAAAACGTCTTGCTCATGCTGTTGATCAGAATGGAGCGGTCGCGCATTCCAGGCAGCGTGATCATCGGGATGTGCTGATGGCCGTCGTAGGTGATGTGCTCGTAAATCTCGTCGGTGATCGCCAGCGCATCGAACTCCTGGCAGAGCGACGCGATGTAGCTGAGTTCGTCGCGAGTGAACACTTTGCCGGTCGGGTTGTTGGGCGTGTTGATAATGATCGCTTTGGTCTGCGGCGAAAAGGCCCGGCGCAGTTCGTCCCGATCGAAATGCCAGTCGGGCGCGTGCAGTTTCACGAGTTTCCGCTCCGCGCCGCATAGCAGCGTGTCCGGGTGATAATTCTCGTAAAACGGCTCGAAAACGACAACTTCATCCCCCGGATTCGCCACCGCGAGCAGTGAGGCAACCATGCCTTCGGTCGCGCCGCAGCAAACCGTG
>DASZUZ010000074.1:0-17303 GCA_035547415.1 Bryobacteraceae bacterium
TGATGATCCATTTTCAGGAAACGGCTGCCAAGCATGGGCGTGAAACTCAGCGAGATCAGGCCCGATATGAGAATCGCCAGCGCAATCGTGACCGCGAATTCATGCAGAAGCCGGCCCACGATGCCGCCCATGAACAAGACGGGAATGAACACCGCCACAAGGGATGTCGTCATGGAAACGATGGTGAAGCCGATCTCTTTCGACGCCAGCATCGCGGCGCGCATCCGCGGCTCCCCCATTTCCATGTGGCGGACAATGTTTTCCAGCATGACGATGGCATCGTCGACGACGAAGCCGACCGAGAGAGTCAGCGCCATCAGCGAGAGATTGTTCAGACTGTAGCCAAGCAGGTACATCGCCGCGAATGTTCCGACGATCGACAACGGCACGGCGACGCCCGGAATCAGCGTGGCCGACACGTTGCGGAGAAACAAGGAAATGACCAGCACAACCAGGCAGACGGTCAGCACGAGCGTGAATTTCACATCGTCAATCGACTGCTGAATCTCCTTCGAAGCATCGAAAGCGATTTCCATGTTGATCGCGGCCGGGATATTATGCCGCAACTGCGGCAGTAGTTCCCGAATGCTTTCGGCCACCTCGACGGTGTTGGTTCCGGGCTGCTTCTGGATGGCGAGAATGATCCCGCGGACCCCGTCATACCAGCTTGCGTCTTTGTTGTTCTCGACGTCATCGAGGACGACACCAAGCTGTTCGAGCCGAATCGGAGCGCCGTTTCGATATGCCACGATGAGCGGACGGTAGGCCGCGGCGTTCAGCAGTTGTCCGTTCGACATGACAGTAAACGCCTGCCTCTCGCCGTTCAGCTTGCCCGTGGGGAGATTGGTATTAGCCTGTTGAATGGCGCGCTGCACTTCATCGATGCCGATATTGTGCGCGGAGAGAAGGTCCGGATCCACCTGTACCCGCACGGCGTATTTCTGAGCGCCGTATACCTGCACGCGCGATACGCCGCTGACCATGGAAAGGCGCTGCGCAATCAGCGTTTCGGCGTACTCGTCGATGGTGTAGAAAGGGGCGGTCGATGAACTCAGCGCCAGATAAAAGATCGGCTGCTCGGCCGGATTGACTTTTTCATACGAAGGCGGCCTCGGCATGTTCGCGGGGAGACGGCCGCCGGCGCGTGAGATTGCGGCCTGTATGTCCTGCGCCGCCTCATCGATTTTCCGGCTCAGGTCGAACTGTACGGTTACCGTAGTGGAGCCCTGCGTGTTGGCGGAGCTCATCTGCTTGACGCCTGCGATCGTGGAGAATTCACGCTCGAGGGGCGTCGCAACGGCGGATGCCATGGTTTCCGGGTCGCCACCCGGCAGACCCGCGCTCACCTGGATCGTGGGGTAATCCACACTCGGCAACGCCGCGACGGGCAGCGCGCGATAACCGATGATCCCGAACAGCAGGATCGCGACAACGACCAGCGTTGTCATGATCGGACGCTCGATAAAAATACGCGAAAAATGCATGCGCACGCTCCGTCTATGGCACGGCGCGCCCATTGCCGGGCGCCGGCACGACCGTGACATGAGCCCCCGGGAACAAGAGCATCTGGCCGTCCGTTACAACCGTCTCACCGGCCGTAATGCCGCTCTCGATAACACTTTTGCGATCCAGGTTCTGCCCGACCGAAACGTTACGAGGCTCTACAGTCTTATCCGGCTTCACCACATAAACGAACGGACCCTTCTGGCCTGCCTGAACCGCTTCGGACGGAATCACCGTAGCGTCCTGACGATCCAGAGTCAGCACCACCTGTACAAACTCTCCCGGCCACAGAAGCCGGTTTTCGTTGTCGAATGCGGCCTTCAAATGAATCGTGCCGGTCTGCGGATCGATCGCGTTATCGACGACGCTCAGGTAGCCACTGGCCTTCACTCCCGGATCGTCCCGCGAGGTCACCTGAACCGGCAGTTTCCGCCGCGCCATGTAGTGCCGTATCGGGTCGAGATGTTTTTCGGGCGCGTTGAAGCTGACGAAGATGGGTGTAAGGCGATTGATGACGACCAGTGGAACGTCATTCACTTTCACCAGATTGCCCGGATGAACGAGCAGGTTTCCCAGCCGGCCGGAAATCGGGGCGCGTATTCTGCAGTACTCCAGATCGAGCTTGGCTCTTTCCGCCGCGGCCTGATCCAGCTTCAGGCTCGCGCGAGCGCTGTCGATGGAGGTCTGATCCGCTCGAATCGACTGCTTCAGTGACTCGGCCGTGGTTCGGTATTGAAGATCCTGCTGCTCCGAGACTACGCGGTCCTTCGCCAGCGCGGCGAAGCGCGCAGCATCCGCGTCGGCGGCTCTGGACTGCACAATATCTTTCTGCAACGTGGCCTGCGCCTGATTGATCTGCGCCTGGTCTCGTTCAACGGCGGCTTCGGCCTGAGTCAGGGCGTCGCGATACGGCCTGGGATCGATTTCGAAGAGTAGCTGGCCCTCGTTGACGTCCTGGCCTTCGACGAAGTGCGCGCTCATCAACTGCCCGGCGATTTGCGATTTAACCTCGACTCGAGTGGAGGGCTCGACGACGCCGACGACCCGAACCTCGACCGGCGCTGGCTGGACTGACGCGGTAGCTGTTGTGACGGGCATCGCGGGCATCGGACCCGCGGCTTGTCCTTTCGGCGACTGGCATGACTGCAGCGACAGAACGACGCCGCAACCTCCGATCAGAATCAGGAACCAACCCCTCACTGTACTCTCCCGGCAAGGCCAATCCGGCGCAAAGACGCGGACTCAAGCGCGCGAAACCGGCTGGACACTTTCGAACCAGTTTAACGTTGTTCAGCGGGGACTGGCGTCCCGGTATGACACCTGAGATTCGATTCCCTCTAATGATCGTCCGTCGGCTTCGCCATAGGGATTAATAAAGTAATTCAAAGGCTCGCCCGCCTGGCCTGGCGCCAGCACTACGTCACGCCCCTTGGAGAACTCGATCCGGTTTTCGTCGTGCGCACCGAAGAAGTATTCTCGTTTCGCCGGATTTTTTGCCGCTTCCGATGCATCCACCGGGACCCAGCCGATTCCTTTGGCATAAAACTCGGCCCAGCAGTGGTATCCCGCAATCGTGCCTTCGCCGCGATCGGCGGGAAGCGGCAATCCGATGGCGAATCGCGCAGGTATTCCGAGTGCGCGTGAATAGCCGATGAAGATCGCGTGGAAGTCCGTGCAGTTTCCGCGCCGCTCCTGGCAGGCGTAATAGATGTCGCCGCGCCCCCAACCCTTGCCGGTCTTATCATATTTGACCGTTGAGACAACGTGATTGTAGATCGCGCGGGCCATCTCGAGGTCTGTATGAGCGTTCGCCTTCACGACCACGTCCCGAGCCCACGACCGGATCTGGTCGTCCAGCGGGACCAGCCTGTCCGGCTTCAGGTACCGGGCCAGATCTTTCGGATCTTCGTCATGGGGCAGCGACGGTCCTGTAAACAGGCGAGACTGAATGTGCTCTTTCCGCGTGGCATCGAGGCTCATGACAATCGCAAACGTCCGGTCCTTTGGCGCATCGACGGCAACGTGGAACATGGTGTTCCCGGCGGACGACCTGGTGATGCTGTACGGCTGGGGTGAATCGATCCGCAGATTCGAGATCTTCTGGTAATCGTCGTCGTGAGGCAAGGGTACCCAGACCTGAACTTGTCTGGCCTCAGCCGGGATGTTTTTCACCACCGTCCTGTAAACGAGATGGAAACTGCGGGTCCTTGGTGGGGAAATGGTCGCATGACCCGCGGGTTGCGCCGCGACGAAGAGCACCGCGGAGAGAAAGGACACCGCGAAAAAAGGCGCGGACAAGACATCGCCGCGCCGAAAAACCCGAACAGTTCTCATGCGGTCCTCGAAGTCAGGTGAGTCGGATACTTTGACCGCGCGGAATTGCGCGGCGTCAGCAGGAAAGACTTGCTGCTTGGTTTATTTCCGGCAAACTGCCGGCA
This sequence comes from Bryobacteraceae bacterium, assembly GCA_035547415.1. Classification (GTDB taxonomy): domain Bacteria; phylum Acidobacteriota; class Terriglobia; order Bryobacterales; family Bryobacteraceae; genus BOG-234. Next base: position 3,942 of record DASZUZ010000074.1, read on the forward strand.
ACGGAGAGCGTTCACGGCGCGCCTCCGGAGTGGAACGCCGGTACGGCTTCTGCGGCCAGGCGGCACTGCAGCAAAGTACCTGACATATGGGTCAGGATACCGTTGGTCATGAGCCGTCCTTCAGTTCCTCGATCCAGCCTGCCATGCGAGCATAGTGCGAACCGCGCCAGAACACCTTTCCGCAGTCAACGCATCGGTTGAATTCGTTCTTCGTGTCACGGATGCGCGGCGGCAGCAAATCCGCAATCTCGTCCTTCGCCACGGAGCAGAGAAATCCATTGCAATCCATACAGCGGCTGAACGGGACGAACTGCGAAAACAAGCCAAAACGCCGGCAGACTTCGAGCAATTGTGCGCGGGGATCAGGCGAGCGAACCCAGTACCCCTGCTCGATCTCGCGCCGCATCAGAAGGCCGACATCGCGCGTGAGCACCACGCGCCGCTCGGCGGCGGCGACCGCGGACAGGAGTGGATCGCTGGCGTCGCGATCGTACCAGGTGTCAAAGCCGGTCATTCGGAGATACGAGGCCAGCCGGCCAAGGTGGCCATCCACCACGAATCGAGAGTAGTCGAGGCCAACGGGAATCGAGTGTGGAAATACGTGCACGCGGTCGTTCTCCGCAGGCCGGTCGGACAGCGGACGTGTTGCGCCGTTCACCGTCACACGCGCTATCTCCGTATGCGGCAGGCCCTGCGATTGAATGATATGGTTCAGATTGTCCGTGACTCCCGCAACGCACTGAAATTCGATATTGCGTCGTGGCTGCGGGAGAAAATCATTGAGTTCACCGTAAAAGAGGAGCCACACGTGAAGGCCGGTCACATCCATCGTATTGTCACCAAAGAGTCGCCGCGTCGAATGGCAGTTACCTTGCTGGAGCACACGAGGAATTGAAACTACCAATCGATGGGAGAAAGCGCGTCGTCATTGAAGACGTCGCTCCGGAGATCGATGCCGGACGCTTCGCGATTAAGCGCGTGGCCGGCGAATCCGTGCGCGTTGAGGCCGCGGTTTTCGGGGACGGACACGATTCGATCTCGTGTCAGGTTCTCTACAGATTTGACGATGAAAACGACTGGCGCTCCGTTCCGATGGCCGCGAACGGCAATGATCGCTGGGTGGCGGAGTTTCGCGTCTCCCGCCTCGGGCGGTATTTCTACACAGTCGAAGGGTGGGTGGATCATTTCAAGACCTGGCGCGCCGATCTCCGGAAGCGGCTTGCCGCCGGGCAGGATCTCAAGGTCGAGTTGCTGATCGGCGCTCAGTTGGTCGGAGAGGCCGCACAGCACGCCGCCGCGGACGATGCCGCGCGTCTGAAGAAATGGGCGGACCTGGTGGCCGCGGGAGACACCGATGCCGCAATTTCGGACGACCTGTTCGCCCTCATGCAGCGCTATCCGGACCTGCGGCTCGCAACCCGCTACGAACGCGAACTGCCAGTCACCGTAGACCGGGCGAAGGCGCGGTTCTCGACCTGGTATGAAATTTTTCCCCGTTCGACCGCCGCCGAGCCTGGCCGGCATGGCACGTTCAATGACTGCAAAGCCCGGCTGCCCTATATCGCCTCTATGGCTTTCGATGTGGTCTATCTGCCGCCCATCCATCCCGTTGGCCAGCAGTTCCGGAAAGGCAAAAACAATTCGCCGCTGGCGGAAGCAGGAGACGTGGGTAGTCCGTGGGCGATCGGCGATGGAAATGGCGGGCATACAACGATTCATCCGGAATTGGGGACGCTGGAAGACTTTCAGGCCCTCATAAGTGCGGCGCGCGGCCTGAATCTGGAACTCGCGCTCGATATCGCGTTTCAGTGCACGCCCGATCATCCCTGGGTCCGTGAGCATCCGGAATGGTTCCGGAAACGCCCGGATGGCACCATCCAATACGCGGAGAATCCGCCAAAGAAATATCAGGACATTTATCCGCTCGATTTCGAAACGCCGCAGTGGCGCGAGTTGTGGACGGCGCTGAAGGAGGTTTTCGATTTCTGGATTGAACAGGGCGTTCGCATCTTCCGCGTGGACAATCCCCACACCAAAGCCTTCGGCTTCTGGGAATGGGCCATCGGCTCAATAAAAAAGACAAACCCGGATGTCATCTTCCTGTCCGAGGCATTCACCCGGCCATATGTAATGTATCGGCTGGCGAAGCTCGGATTTACCCAGTCCTACACATATTTCACCTGGCGGAACACGAAGGCGGAGATCACCCGATATCTCACCGAACTGACGCGGACGCGCGTCCGTGAGTTTTTCCGGCCCAACCTGTGGCCGAATACTCCGGACATTCTGCCGGAGGTGCTTCAGGTGGGCGGACGGCCGGCGTTTATGGTGCGCCTGCTGCTCGCCGCCACGCTGGGCGCGAACTACGGCATCTACGGACCCGCGTACGAACTCATCGAGAACACGCCGCGCGAGCCCGGGAGCGAGGAATATCTTCATTCGGAAAAGTACGAGCTGAAGAACTGGGACTTCGATTCGCCGGAAAGCCTGAAGAACTTCATCGCGCGCGTAAATCAGATCCGTCGCGATAACCCGGCGCTGCAGAGCGATCAAAGCCTCACGTTTCATGAGACGGATAACCCCGGCCTGATCTGCTACAGCAAAATGTCCGAAGGCCTGTCAGACATCATTATCGTCGTGGTGAATCTGGACTGGGCGCACAAGCAGTCCGGGTGGATAACGCTTGATCTGAAGGCGCTCGGGCTGGAGCCAGGCCGATCATTCGAGGCGCAGGATCTGCTGAGCGGCGGAAGGTTTCTCTGGCAGGGGACGCGCGACTATGTCGAACTGGTTCCGCTCAGTCTGCCCGCTCATATCCTGCGGGTGCGCCGGTGGGTGAGAACGGAGAGGGACTTTGATTACTACCTCTGAATCCATACTGACTGAATACGACCTCCATCTTCTTGCGCAGGGCACTCACTACCGCAGTTACGAAAAGCTCGGCGCACATCCGACAGAGCACGGTGTCCATTTCGCCGTCTGGGCTCCGAATGCCGCTTCCGTTTCGGTGATCGGCGACTTCAATGGCTGGAACCGCGACGCGGCTCCGATGGAGATTCGTCGGGAAGCCGGCATCTGGGAGGTTTTTGTCCCGGGCGTAAAAAACAACGCCTGTTACAAGTACCACGTCGTTTCACGGTTCAACGATTATCAGGCTGACAAAGCCGACCCTTACGCCGTCTATTCTGAGTTCCGGCCTGGCACGGCCTCCCGTGTGTGGAATCTGGATTCGTGGCAATGGAACGATTCGGCATGGATGGAAGCGCAACCAGCCAATCCTGTCGCCAGTCCGATGTCGATCTACGAAATCCATGCGGGTTCCTGGATGCGAGTCCCCGAGGAAGGAAATCGCTGGCTCACATGGAGAGAACTCGCGCACAGGTTAGGTGATTATGTCTGTCAAATGGGCTACACGCACGTGGAGTTTCTTCCCGTCACCGAGCATCCGTTCGACGGTTCCTGGGGTTATCAGCCCACAGGCTATTTCGCGCCGACGAGCCGGTTTGGAACACCCTCGGACTTCATGTATCTGGTGGATCACCTGCACCAGCGTGGCATCGGTGTGATTCTGGATTGGGTTCCGGCGCATTTCCCGACGGACGAGCACGGGTTGGGCTATTTCGATGGAACCCACTTATACGAACATGCCGACCCCCGCCAGGGAAAGCAGCAGGAGTGGAACACCCTGCTCTTTAACTACGGCCGCAGGGAGGTTCGCAACTTTCTCATCAGCAACGCGTTGTTCTGGCTGGACAAATATCATATTGACGGTCTGAGAGTAGACGCGGTCGCATCGATTCTCTATTTGGATTATGCAAAACGGCCCGGCGAATGGATCCCCAACGCGTACGGCGGAAAAGAAAATCTCGATACCGTCGATTTTCTTCGCACGCTGAACGAGCGCGTCTATGGGGAGTACCCACGCGCGATTACCATTGCCGAAGAATCGACCGCATGGCCCATGGTGTCGAGGCCCACGTGCCTGGGTGGCCTGGGATTCGGATTCAAGTGGAACATGGGGTGGATGCACGACACGCTGGACTATATGTCGAAGGACCCGGTCTATCGTAGTTATCATCAGAATCAGATCCTGTTCAGTCTGATGTATGCCTTCAGCGAGAACTTCATCCTGCCGTTTTCGCATGACGAGGTCGTCTACGGGAAAGGATCCATGATCCGCAAGATGCCCGGGGATGACTGGCAGAAGTTTGCCAGCCTGCGGTTGCTTTACGGGTACATGTTCGGACATCCCGGAAAGAAGCTGCTGTTTATGGGCAACGATTTCGGCCAGTGGAATGAATGGAATCACGATGCCAGTCTCGACTGGCATCTTCTCGAAGAGACGCGGCATAAGGCTTTGCAGCGATGGGTGCGGGATCTGAACACGATGATGCGTGGCGAACCCGCGCTGTACGAACTCGATTCCGAGGCGGCCGGCTTCGAGTGGGTGGACTGCAACGATGTCGCGCGCAGCGTCCTGAGCTTCTTGCGCAAAGGCCGGCGCGCGGGCGATATGCTTCTGTTCGTCTGCAACTTCACTCCGGTTCCGCATCACAATTACCGGGTAGGCGCGCCGGCGGGCGGGTTCTGGAGGGAAACCATGAATAGCGATGCGCTGCTCTACGGCGGAAGCGGACAGGGCAACATGGGCGGCGTGGAAGCGAGCCCTCTGCCGATGCACGGCAGACCGTGGTCACTCAGCATAACTGTGCCTCCTCTTGCTACGGTGGTCTTCAAGGCGGCAGGAGCGGAAACACATGCTTAGAATTCCTTGCGGAGAAGAATCGGACCAGGACTGGAGGCGTCATCGGTGAAGCGCCCGGGGAGCACCTCTGATCCGCTCTGGTTCAAAGACGCGATCATCTACGAACTCCATGTGAAGGCGTTTGCCGACAGCAACGCGGATGGGATAGGTGACCTTCAGGGCCTGATCCAGAAGCTGGATTACCTGCAGGATCTGGGCGTCACCTGCATCTGGGTGCTGCCCTTCTTCCCTTCCCCGCTTCGTGATGACGGCTACGACATCGCGGACTACATGAACGTCAACCCGAGTTACGGGACGATGGATGACTTCAAGGCGTTCCTCGCCGCCGCGCACGAACGCGATCTTCAGGTGATGATCGAACTGGTGATCAACCACACCTCCGACCAGCACCCGTGGTTTCAGGCCGCGCGCAAAGCGCCGCCCGGTTCGCCCGAGCGAGATTATTACGTCTGGAGCGACACCGACCAGAAGTACAAGGACGCGCGCATCATCTTCACGGACACGGAGAAATCCAACTGGACATGGGATCCCGTCGCGCAGGCCTATTTCTGGCACCGCTTCTTCTCTCATCAGCCGGATCTGAACTTCGATAATCCGCACGTCATCGAAGAAGTCGTCAAAGTCATGCGGTTCTGGCTCGATATGGGCGTGGATGGACTTCGCCTCGACGCCATTCCCTACCTCGTGGAACGCGACGGCACGAACTGCGAGAACCTCCCCGAAACGCACGTCGCGATCAAGCAGATCCGGCGCGCCATGGACGCGGATTACGCCAACCGGATGATCCTTGCGGAAGCCAATCAGTGGCCGAGTGACGTGCGGCCTTACTTTGGCGACGGCGACGAGTGCCACATGGCTTTTCATTTTCCGGTGATGCCGAGGATCTATATGGCTCTCCGCCAGGAAGATCGGCTTCCCATCGTGGACATTATGGTCCAGACGCCCGACATTCCCGAGACGTGTCAGTGGGGCCTGTTTCTGCGGAATCACGACGAACTCACGCTCGAAATGGTGACCAACGACGAGCGGGATTACATGTATCTTGCCTACAGCGCCGACCCAAGGACTCGCATCAATCTGGGGATCCGTCGCCGCCTGGCCCCGCTGATGGACAACAACCGACGGCGCATCGAGTTGCTGAACAGCCTGTTGTTCTCGCTCCCGGGCACCCCGATCATCTATTACGGCGACGAGATCGGCATGGGCGATAACGTTTACCTCGGCGACCGAAACGGCGTCCGTACGCCCATGCAATGGAATCCCGACCGCAACGCGGGGTTCAGCCGGGCCAATCCCGCGATGCTTTACAGCCCCGTCATCATGGATCCGGTCTGGGGCTACGAGGCGGTCAATGTGGAAGCGCAGCAGAGCGATCCCTCGTCGCTGCTGAGCTGGATGCGGAACATGATCGCGCTCCGCAAGCTGTTCCGGGTCTTTGGGCGGGGTACGCTGGAGTTCCTCGCGCCGACGAATCGAAAGATTCTCGCTTATCTCCGCCGTTTCGATGGAGAGACCGTCCTCTGCGTGACGAATTTATCGCGATTTGCGCAACCGGTCGATCTTGACCTCGCCGCCTTCGCGGGCATGGTCCCGGTCGAAATGCTGGGATATGTCGAGTTCCCGCCGATCACGCGGCAACCTTATCGCCTCACGCTCGGGCCATACGGATTCTTCTGGCTTGAGCTTCACGGGACGCCGGAACCCGTCGAGACGCCGGCGGAACCGGCGTTGACGCTGGTCTCGACGCTGGACATGAAGGACGGCTGGGACAAGTTGATTCCGAAGCTCGAAACCATGGTTCTGCCGGAATATCTGCCCCGGCAGCGGTGGTTCGGCGGCAAGTCACGGCGCATCCAGAAGGTCCGCGTCACTGACTGGGCCGAGTATGGCAAAGCGGCCATGATGTTCCTGGAAGTGACTTACGATTCCGGGCCGTCCGAGTCTTACTTTGCGCCCTTCATTCTCGTCGATGGCGTGTTACAGGACGCTCTGCAGGATGACGATTTCTGCGCCGGACTCTTGACGCTGGTTGAAGTCCCTGCCCGGGATGGCCGCATCGTGGGCGATGTCAGCGAGCCCCCGTTCCCGCTGACGGTGCGGCGAGGCTCCGCCGAGCAAAGTAATTCATCGATCACTTACAGCGAGCGCGTCATTCTGAAATTATTTCGGCGCCAGCAGTCCGGGCCCAACCCGGACATCGAAATCGGCAGATATTTGTCGGAGCAGGCCCATTTCGATCGTATTCCGCCTTTCCGCGGCTCCATCGAATACCTGAGAAAATCCGGAGAGCCTTCAGCCATCGCGATCGTTCAGGGACTGGTCCCGAATGAGGGCGATGGATGGACGTGGACAACCGAGGAACTGGATCGCTATTACGAAACCGCTGCCCGCACGCCCTTCCCGCAGGATCCGGAATCGGCGCGGGATTATGTCGGCGCTTATCGGGATGCAGCCGCCGTTCTCGGTCGCCGGACGGCCGAACTCCATCTCGCGTTATCGGCGGCGACCGACCAACCGGCATTTTTGCCTGAACCCTTCACGCCACGCGAGATTGAGGCAATGACCGCTCAGATTCGGGATGAGGCCGCGCAGGCATTCGATCTTTTGAAAGACAGCCTTTCGCGTTTGCCCGACGAGTTCCTGGAGATGGCCGGACTCGCGCTCGGCAAGCGGCGGCAGATCATCGATCGGCTGCGGCTGCCCTCGCAGGATCACCGGTACGGCAAGCGTATCCGGACGCATGGAGATTACCACCTTGGACAGGTTCTGCGCTCGAGAAACGATTTTGTGATTCTGGATTTCGAAGGCGAACCGGCGCGGCCTCTCGAGCAGCGCCGCGCCAGATACTCGCCGCTGAAAGACGTGGCGGGGATGCTGCGATCCTTCAGTTATGCGGCGAATGCGACTCTCATGACTTACACGACGCGTCATCCGGAAGATTTCGCTTCTCTGGAACCGTGGGCGCGGCTCTGGGAACGAACGGTCAGTTCCGAATTCCTGCAGGCTTACCGCCAGACCGCGGCCTCCGCCGATTTCCTGCCAGAAGCGGACGACGACTTCCGCAGACTGCTCGACGCGTGCCTTTTCGAGAAAGCCATGTACGAGTTGACGTACGAATTGAACAACCGGCCCACGTGGGTGAGAATCCCTCTGGCGGGGATCCTCACTCTCGCGGCGTAAACGCATATGGCCGAACAGGGAATCGATCAGATCGGGACAGCGGACGTCGTCGTCGGGATCGTGCCGGCGTCACACGATGCGCACGCCATCGAGAGCGCGATCGCGCGAATCGTCGAATTCCCGCCGCCGGTGCGGGCTGTTCTGGTGCATCCACCAGTCCCCACGAATGGAGACCAGCCGCCGCAGCCCGGAGCGCAATGGCAACTGATGGCGCATCCTCAACTCGCGCAGGATCCCTCCGCGCTGGCTCAGAGTCTGGGAGACAGCTTCCGCGCCATCTTCGATGTCACGCAAAGGGTGGGCGCGCGGGCCTGCGCGGTCATCGCATCCGATCTGTCCACGGTCACGGCGGACTGGGTGGCGCTCCTTCTGCATCCCGCCGTGGAAGAACATTTCGACCTGGTCGCGCCCTGTTACGCTCGTCACCCGTTCGAAGGGATGATCAACCGCGCGATCGTTTATCCGCTGGTGCGGGCGCTCTATGGCAGGCAGGTTCGTAATCCATTAGGTCCGGATTTCGGCATTTCGAGCGGCTTGCTCGAGCGTGTGACCGGCGCGCCGAGACACCGGCTCCACCCGCTGGCGTCGTTAACCGCCGAAGCGGTGACCAGCGGGATGAAGGTCTGCCAGTCCCATCTTGGCCCGCGTGTCTTCCCCGTTCCGGACTGGACCAATCTCAGCTCGCTGCTGGCTCAGGTGCTCGGGCCATTGTTTCTGGACGTCGAGAGATACGCGCCGCACTGGCAGAAGGCGAGAGGTTCACAGCCAGTTCCGGAGTTCGGACGTCCCATGTTTGTCCCGGGTCCGGAGAGCGCCGTGGATGTCACGAGGCTCATCGAATCGTTCCAATTAGGAGCCCGCAACCTGCCCGAAATCTGGGGCATGATCCTGCCGCCATCCACGCTGGTGGAACTGCGCCGTCTGGCGAGGCAGGATGCGGCGAGTTTCCGGATGCCGGACGAGACATGGGCTCGCATCGTCTTTGATTTCGCGCTGGCTCACCGGCTGCGTACCATCAATCGCGATCAGATGCTGCGGGCCATTACGCCGATCTATCTGGGGTGGGTGGCTTCTTATGCCCTCGAACTCGAGAACGCTTCGCCCGAGGTCGTGGAGCAACGACTGGAAAAGATATGCATGGCTTATGAGAATACGAAGTCATACTTCGTCTCGCGCTGGCGGTGGCCGGACCGCTTCAATCCTTAGGAAGCAACAGGAGAAACTCTCATGTGGGATCAAGTCGGGCAAACATTGAATCAATCGACGGTTCGCGTTCTGAGCCGGCTCGCGAGCCTGCTGCCCGGGATGCTGGCGCTGATCGTCGCCGTGTTGTTTTCTGCGCTGCTCGCGTGGCTGGTGGCGATCGTGCTGCGGCGCTTCCTGCTCAGCGTTCGCTTCGACGAGCAACTCGAGCGATGGGGCTTCACCGGCATCGCGGACTGGTCGCCCCAGCAAAGCCCGCGACTGCTCGTCACGCGCGTCATTTCCTGGTCGATCGTGCTGCTGGGGTTTGTGCTCGGACTGGCGGCGTTCGACGCGACTCTCACGTCGCAACTCGCCGTCCACCTGTTCATTTATCTGCCAAATGTGTTTGCCGCCGTAATCGTGCTCGCGCTGGGCTCTATCGTGGCGCGGTATCTCGCGCGTAACGTACTGATCGAGGCCGTCAATATGAACCTGCAGTACGCCCGTCTGCTGAGCCTCGGCGTCAAATGGATGGTGATGGTGCTGACGATCGCGATGGCGCTGGAGCACCTGCAGATTGGCAGCGGCATCGTACACCTGGCGTTCGGCATCCTCTTCGGCGGAATTGTGTTCGCGTTGTCTCTGGCGGTGGGACTCGGTTCTAAAGAATTGGTGAGCCGCTCCCTCGACCGGGAATCAGCCAGGGCCGCGGCCGCCGATGCCGAAGAACCGTTCCGGCACCTCTGACCGGCTCACGCATTCGTGGGCAAAGAGATACATGCCTGCCGACCAGGCCTGATCCATCACGCCCATCGGCTCCAGCGTCTCGCCGTGATGCCATTCATTGAATTCGCCGGCGCGATTCAGCGCAGCAAGCCTTTCCAGAGCGTCCGCCGCCTGCCGGAACCGTCCGGCCTTCACCAGAGCGGCCACGTAGAAACCGCCGATAAAGGGCCAGACGCCGCCGTTGTGATAGCGGTGCGGCACGTTGAGCATCCCGTAGTAATCGCGCCAGTCCGAGTCGCCCGGCCGGATCACGGGCGCGAGACTCCGCATGGGCGCCTGGGCCATCTGATGGCGTTCAATGAAATCGAGGATTGTTGCGGTTCTTGATTCGTCCGCGACGCCCGCGAGGATGGCGAGCAGGTTACCCAATGCGTCGAACCATTCTCCGACGGCGCGGAACCCGAGATACGGCAGATAATACTGCTCATCGACCAGGTATTGTTTGACCGGAAGCCATCGTCTTCGCCCCAGGGAATCCTGCTCCTGCTGGCTTTCCGTACTGAACGTATGAGCGATGTGGCCCAGCATCCTCCCGTCGCCGTGATACCAGAAGTAGTCATTGATCTTCCGCGCCACGAAGTCTGCCCGCTCGTGTTCTCCCGCGGCGCGCAGAGCAAGCACATACAAACAATTCAGGTAGAGGCCTTTGCCGCGCGTGCAGAAGAGATCCTGCCAGTCGGCGCTCTCCTGCATACTCAGCAGGCCGGTTTGGTCTACGTCCTGGCAGGTATACCAGCGAAGAATCGCGGCGGTCGTTTCGGAATCGGGATTCAGAATCGAACTGCCGATGATCCACCACAGGCCGGCGTCGGCGTACGCGCGAAAGTTGGGGCGCAGCGTGGCGCAATCGACGTTGTTGGGGATTGCGCCCGCGGGCGTTTGCTTGCTTCGCAGGAGGGCAATGCTCGCATGAAGCGCGTTCCGGATCTCATCGTCCTTCGCGAAACGCGCGCCGAGCAGTGTGATCATGCTGTCGCGGGCCCAGACCTGATGATGGCCCACCGTGCGTCCGGAAGCTTTCATGCCGGCGGACGTCGAGCAGCGTTTCAGAACGAAAACGGCGTTGGTGTAGTCCAATAGCCAGTTTATCGGCCGTAACCTACCGGACTCCGCGCAACCGCTCCGCCATGCCGATCTCGCCTTCCGGCCGCAGCAGCGGGAACAGGATGACGTCGCGAATCGACTGCGAATTGGTCAGCAGCATGACAAGACGGTCAATTCCCAGGCCTTCCCCGCCGGTTGGCGGCAGACCGTAAGCCATCGCCCGAAGGTAATCTTCATCCATCTGATGCGCCTCTTCGTCGCCATGCTCCCGCATCGCAAGCTGCGCGTCGAAGCGCCGGCACTGCTCGATCGGATTGTTCAGCTCGGTATACGCATTTCCGATCTCCATGCCCGCGATGATGATTTCGAACCGGTCCACCATTCCCGGATCGTCGGGACTGTTATTGGCGAGCGGAGAAACCTCCACCGGAAATTCATAAATGATGGTCGGCTGAATCAGTTTCTTCTCGGCGTGAACCTCGAACAGATGCGCCAGCGCCTCGCCCGGCGTGCCTTTCCCTGTCTCGAGCCGCAGCCATTCCGGATCGCGGAGTTGCTCGGCGGACGGCCTGTTGCCGTTCTCCCAGTACTCCAGCACCGCCTCCCGCATGGTCAGGCGGCGGATCGATCCGAAGTCCAGCTTTTCGTTCCCGTACTCCACGACAGTCCCGCCGGTCGCGTCGATCGCGAGTTGCCGCAGCATCTGCTCGGTCAGGTCCATCATCCCGCGATAGTCGGTATAAGCCTGGTAGAACTCGACCATCGTGAATTCGGGATTGTGCCGCGTCGAAATGCCTTCGTTCCGGAAATTGCGGTTAATCTCGTAAACGCGCTCCAGACCGCCAGCCACCAGGCGCTTCAGATACAGTTCCGGGGCAATCCGCAGGTACAGATCGATATCGAGCGTGTTGTGATGCGTCACGAACGGGCGCGCCGCCGCGCCGCCGTAAACCGGCTGCATCATGGGAGTTTCGACTTCGATGAACCCGCGTTCCTCCAGTTGCCGCCGGATCGACGAAATCACCTTTGCCCGCGTGACGAACACATCGCGGACGCCCGGGTTCGCGATGAGATCCAGATAGCGCTGCCGGTAACGCGTCTCGACGTCTTCCAGCCCGTGCCACTTCTCAGGCATGGCGAGCAGCGTCTTCGAAAGAAACTCCAGCTTTTCGACATGGACGCTCAATTCGCCCGTGCGGGTGCGGAACAAATAGCCTTCGGCGCCGATGATGTCGCCGATATCCAGCAAGCCGAACAACTGGTAGTCGCGTTCCGGAACCTGATCCTTCTTCACGTAACACTGCAGTCGCTGGCCGTTCTGCTGGATGTGCATGAAGCCGGCTTTGCCCATGCGCCGCACCGTCTGAATCCGTCCGGCAATGCGGACACGGATCTCGGGAACCAGTTCCTCGGCAGTTTTGGCGGCGTAATCCCCCAGAATATCGGGGATGGTATGGGTGAAGTCGAAACGTTTGCCGAACGGCCGGTAACCCAGTGCTTCGATCTCCCGCACGCGGGCCGCGCGCTGTTCAAATAATCCGTCTTCCAGCGACAAAGAACTCTCCTGTAGGGGAAATAAGTTATTATAAATCTTCGTCTTAAATCTGATCCCGCAAGCCCCGGTTCTTGACCCGATCTGTCTCCATTATTGTGCCGGCCTACAACGAGCAGGCGCGGCTTCCCGACACTCTGCGCCGCATTGAAGAGTACTTCTCGGCGGCGGATTGGGCTTTTCACGAGATCCTCGTCGTCGATGACGGCTCGAAAGACGGCACGCTGGCGGCGGCCCGGTCATTCGCCGCCCAGAACCCGAATATCCGCGTGCTGCAAAATCCGGGCAACAGGGGCAAGGGCTATTCCGTTCGCCATGGAATGCTGGAAGCCCGCGGAGACTGGAGCCTCTTCAGCGACGCGGATCTTTCCACCCCGATCGAAGAACTGGACAAACTGTGGTGTACAGTCGCGAAAACCGGCGCACCGATCGCGATCGGGTCGCGTGCTCTCGATCGATCGCTTATCGGCGTTCACCAGCCCGGCTTCCGCGAAACGGCAGGGAAATTCTTCAACGTTGTGATGCGTCTCGCCACTGGCCTCCCTATCGCCGACACCCAATGCGGATTTAAGCTCTTCCGCGGCGACGTGGGGCGAGAAGTCTTCTCCCGGCAGAAACTCGAGCGTTTCGGCTTCGATGTGGAAGTGCTCTATATAGCGCGCAAGCGGGGCTATCGTATCCAGGAAGTCCCGGTGCGATGGAATCATGCCGAGGGCAGCAAGGTCGGCATGTTCACCGGTCTGCACGCCTTCGCGGAGCTCGCGCAGGTGCGTCTCAACGATTTTCGCGGCATCTATCGCTGAAGCCCCCTCGCGAATCCAATAAAGATCGCGACGCGGACAAAATGATA
>DASZUZ010000075.1:0-7021 GCA_035547415.1 Bryobacteraceae bacterium
GCGGGCGTCGTGCAGTTCGCGACGCGGATATTGTCTTCCGCGCAGAGCGAGAGGAAGCGCTCGATGCGCGCGCTCGAGTGTTCAGGTCCCTGCCCTTCGTACCCGTGGGGCAGCAGCATCACGAGACCGCTGGTCTGGCCCCACTTCTGCTCGCCCGTGGTGATGAACTGATCGATGATGATCTGAGCGCCGTTCGAGAAGTCGCCGAACTGCGCCTCCCACAGCGTCAGCGGGTTGGGATCGGCCACGCTGTAACCGTATTCAAAGCCGAGCACGCCGAACTCGCTGAGCGAACTGTCGAAGACGTTGAAAGGCGCCTGCTCCGGCGAAAGGTGCTGCAGCGGAATGTGCCGGTGTCCGTCCTGATAATCGTAAAAGCTCAGGTGGCGCTGGCTGAAGGTACCGCGTCCGGAGTCCTGCCCGCTTAAGCGGACCGGAATGCCTTCGAGCACCAGACTGCCGAAGGCAATGGCCTCGGCGTATGCCCAGTCGATCGGCCCGTTGTTTGCCAGCGTCTCGCGACGCTTGCGGATAAAACTCTCCAGCTTGGGATGCACATGGAAGTTCGTCGGCAGGAACGTCATGCCATCGACGGTCCGGTCGAGCAATTCCCGCGATATGGCCGTCTTCGAGTTCGGGCGCGTATGCGTCAGCGGCGGCTGCAACACCCACTTGCCGGCTGCTTTGTTCGCGTCGAACGCCGCATTCAGGTGATCGGAGATCTTCTTCCGCAGCGCCTGCGCTTCGGATGCGCTCAGCATCTTCAGCTTCGTGAGCGTTTCACTGTACTGGGCCGCTACGGAGGGAAGACTCTCGATCCTGCGATACATGATCGGTTGGGTGTACGCCGGATCGTCAGTTTCGTTGTGTCCGTGGCGCCGATAACAGATCACGTCCACCACCACGTCGCGCTGGAACTGCTTGCGGTAGTCGAACGCCAGCCGCAGCACGCGGATCGCGGCTTCGGGATCGTCGCCGTTCACATGGAAGATCGGCGCCTGCACCATGCGCGCGATGTCCGTCGCATACATCGTCGAGCGCGAATCTTCCGGCAGAGTGGTAAAGCCGATCTGGTTATTGATCACCAGATGGATGGTGCCGCCGGTGCAGTAACCATTCAGTTGGGAAAGGTTGAGCGTCTCGGCCACAACGCCCTGCCCAGCGAACGCGGCGTCGCCATGGATCAGCACCGGGATGACGCGCTCGTGGCGGGTGTCCCCGATCTCTTCCTGTTTGGCGCGCACCATGCCCTCGACGACGGGATTCACCGCCTCGAGATGGCTCGGATTGGACGCGAGAGAAACGGTAATGTCTTTGCCGGACGGCGAGCGGTGTACGCCGGTCGCGCCAAGGTGATACTTCACGTCACCCGAGCCCTGGGTCGACGCCGGATCGATATTGCCTTCGAACTCGGAGAAGATCTGACCCAGCGGTTTACCGATGATGTTGGCCAGCACATTCAGCCGGCCGCGATGCGCCATGCCGATGACAATTTCCTCGACGCCGTCAGCCGCCGCGCGGTCGGCGAGGTCGCCCATCACGGCCATCGTTGTTTCCGCGCCTTCGAGGGAGAAGCGTTTCTGTCCGATAAACCGGCGATCGAGGAAGTGCTCGAACTCTTCCGCCCGAAGAAGGTTCTCGAGGATGCGCAGCTTTTCTTCTTTGGAACTCGGCCAGATGCCGGTCTCCGTCTCCATCTGCTGCTGCAGCCACGCTTTTTCTTCGGGCCGCTGAATGTACATGTACTCGGCGCCGATCTTGCCGCAATAAGTGGCGCGCAGCAGTTCGATCATTTCGCGCAAGGCGACCTGTCGCCGTTTGCCGAAGGCATGCTGCAGCGTGCCGGCGAAGAAATGGCGGTCGAGATCCCAGATGCTGAGTCCGTAGGTGAGCGGGTCGAGCTCGGCGTTATATTCCGGTTCCTCGCCAAGCGGGTCGAGCTGCGCCATCAGGTGCCCGCGCACGCGATAGGCGTGGATGAGCTGAATGACCGCGGCTTCTTTGACGACTTCGATTGAAGGCTCCGCGACCTCGGCCGCGGGCTGTTTGTCGCCGTCCCACCGGACGGGCGCGTACGGAACTTTCAGCGCATCGAAAACCTCTTCGTAGAAGTTGTCGTCGCCGTCGAGCAGCCCCTGCAGCTTCCCGAGGAACATCCCGGACTCGGCGCCCTGGATGATGCGGTGATCGTAAGTGCACGTCACCGACATGACCTTGCCGATGCCGAGCGAAGCCAGCGCCTCCGGTGAGACGCCCCGGTATTCGGCCGGATAATCCATCGCGCCGACCGCGACAATCGCGCCCTGGCCGATCATCAGGCGCGGGCTCGAGGCCATTGTCCCGACGGTGCCGGGATTGGTGAGCGAAATGGTCGTGCCCTGAAAGTCGGGAAGCGAGAGCTTGTTGGCCCGGGCGCGCGCGACGAGATCGTCGAATGCGGCCATGTATTGGCCGAAGCTCATCTCGCCGGCGTTCTTAATGTTGGGAACTACCAGACTGCGGGCGCCGTTCTTGCCGGCGACATCGATGGCCAGCCCGAAGTTGATTTCCTTCTTGACGACACGGAACGGCTCGCCGGCGGCATTCCAGCTGAACGAATGGTTAACGGCGGGAATTGCCTTGACGGCGCGGATGATCGCCCAGCCGAGGAGGTGCGTGTACGACACCTTGCTCTTGCCGACCAGCCCGCGGTGATGGTTGACGAGGCGGCGGTTCTCATCGATCACTTTGACCGGGATGATTCGCTGCGACGTCGCGAGCGGAATCGTGACGCTCGCCGCCATGTTCTCCGCGATCTTTGAGGCGGCGCCGCGCAGCGGCATGAGCTCGTCCGTGGGGGAAAGCTGGGGTTCGGAAACAGGGTGGAGGAGAGCGGCGACCGCGCCGTTCCCACTGGCCGGAGGGGTAGGGGTTCCGTTCGAGCCGTTGCGCTCAAAAACGGACTTCCAGACCGGATCCACGGACGTCCGGTCGTACTGGTATTGTTGCCGCAGCTCTTCTTCGAGCCAGGCATTGATGCCTTGAGACGGGTCTGTCTTCGATTCCATACTAGGGAGGGGCTAACTCACTAATAATGATAGCCGACGCGCGCTCTCAGAGCGGGCGCCGGCTATGCGTGTCATTCGATTCGACCCGAACGGGCGTCTTTACTTGGCTTGCGGAGCGGGGGCCGGTGTCGGGACCGCGGGAATGGGAGGATGAGCTTCCGGGGCGGGGCCGAAGAAACCGTCGTCGATCTGGACGGATGCCTTATCGCGCATTGACTGGACCTGCTTGCGCGCCATTTCCGGGCGAAGAGCTTTTTCGATGTCCGGCTTCACGTCCGCGAGAGTCTTCAGTTTGTGCTCCTCCACGACGATGATGTGGTAGCCGAACGGGGACTTCACCGGCTGGCTGACTTCGCCGGGTTTCAGAGCAAAAGCGGCCTGCTCGAACGGAGGCACCATCATGCCATGGCGGAATTCACCGAGTTCGCCGCCCTGCTGGGCAGACCCCGTATCGTCGGATTCGGCCTTCGCGATGGCCGCGAAATCGCCGCCCGCAACCAGTTTCTGCCGGATTTCCTGAGCTTTCGCGAGCGCCTGGTCTTCTGTCAACTCGGGTTTTCCCGCCGCGCCAGGCATGGGCGCGCCCTTGACGCGGATCAGAATGTGCTTCGCGCGCACGCTTTCGTATTCGTTCTTGTGCGCGTCGTAGTAAAGCTGAACCAGATTATCGTCAACCTTTGTGTCCTGCTGCAGGCTCTCGAACATGGCCTGCGCCAGCAGATTGGACCGCTGAAACGCGATCTGTTCCTGCACCTTGGGCTGTTTGTCGAGATTGCGCTTCTCCGCTTCGTCGGCGAGGAGCCTCAACTGCACCAGATTTTCAGCGAACTGACGCTTGCCGGCGCCGCGCGCATAGGTCTGATATTGCTGCGGCAGGGCGTCGACCAGTTTGTCGTATTCGGCGGCCGTAATCTTTGTATTACCGATCGTCAGGACGACCTTGTTCGGATCGGTGGGCGTTTGCGCGGTACCCGGAGCGGGCGCAACGGTTGCCGAAGGAGTCTTCGGCATGGAAGTACTTTGTGCAAACAGGGCGGATCCTGCGGATAAAGCCAGGAAGGCGGTACAAAATTTCACTGTATTATGGTACCGCACGATTTTTGGGCAAAATCGGCGTTTGCGGGAGCGCGATGGATCCCACCGCGCCCCCTCGCCTGCCTTCAGTCTCAGAACATGAATTTCGCGGCCAGTTGCACCTGACGGGCGGAAATTCCGGTTGACGTAATCGTTCCGAAGGCGGCGCCGTTCTGTATGCCGGAGTTGGCCACACCGAACTGCGTATGGTTCAGGGCGTTAAAAGCCTCGATCCGGAGTTGCAGGTTGTAGCGCTCCTTCGCGCCGAAGTAGTTGTTCTTGAACAGTGACAGATCGGCGTTGGCCACCCCGGGGTTGCGCACATCCGGAAGAGTCCGGCCCGCGGTACCGATCGTGAACGGGGGCGGCTGGTAGAACACAGACGTGTTGAACCACTGGTTAATCGTCTGATGACTGAGCGCCGCGCTGTGGCCGTTGTTATCGGGCCGCTGATTCACGGTAAAGATGCCCGTCTGGTTGATGGCGGCGCCCATGACGACCGGCGTACCTGTCGAGAACGTCAGAATGCCGTTCGCCTGCCATCCGCCGATCAGGGCGTTCGCCAGTCGTGGAGCGTTGTTCCAATATTTCTGTCCATGACCCACGGGCAGCTCATAAACAAAGCTGGTCACCACGGAACGCGAAACGTCCTGCGGCGAAACAGCCCATTCGAGGCGTCCGTTGTACTGGTCGGCGCGTGTGCCGCTTGTCGGCCCCAGATACGTCACGGCGGCAGCCGAGTTGTCCATGGTCTTGCTGCCGGTAAAGGAGACGAGGAACGTCAACCCGTTGGAAAACCGCTTGTCGATCCGGACTGTGAGGGCGTTGTACATCGACGTGGCTCTTGGCTTCCGGAAGCTCATCACGCCGTTGTATTGCGGAAAAGGCCGCTGTAACTGATTGAACTGCACGGTCGGCTGTGCCAGCGGAGAACCCGGCGTGGTGATGAGGCCGTAGAACGGGTTCGGTACCTGGTTATACAGCGCGTTCCCCAGCGCGAGGTAGCTGGTCGGAAGCTGATCGTACGGCTGTCCCGGGTCGCCGTCCACCAGAAACAGGCCGTGATTGCCAAGATACCCGACCTCCAGCGTCATCTGACCGGGCAGTTCCCTCTGTATGTTGAGGTTCCATTCCTCCGAATACGGATTGCGGTAGGAGTCGAAAAACGATTCGCCGATCCCGAGGCCGACATCCGTCAAGGGGCCTCCGGCGACGCCTTTCGGCAGGTTGTATCCATTCGGGAACGGATTGCTCAGTGTCGCCAGAATCGTCTGCTGATTGTTATTCGTCCCCAGGAACTGCGTGCTGGAGTTGAAGCCTTCGGTACCGGGTGCGCCGGAAGTTCCCGCGGCCTGCAGCGCAGAGGGCGCGTAGAAAAGCCCGAAGCCGCTGCGAATGACGGTCTTGCTGATGGGATTCCACGCAAGGCCGAATCGCGGACCAAAATCTTTCCACTGGATCGGACCCTGGTTACGGCCGTATTTACCCGTCGCGTTCACGAAAAGCATCTGGCCCCGCAGATTCCCACAGGAGGGACACGCGCTGGCCGGTACGAGGCCCTGCAAAGGCGACGGCAGATCGGGATTCCAGTACGACAGCCGGTTGTAACGTTCCGTGCGCGGTGTTTCAATGTCCCAGCGGAATCCGATGTTGAGCGTAAGTGTTTTCGTGATTTTCCAGTCGTCCTGAATGTAGCTGGCAATGTAGTCGCTGGCGTCAGCGGCCGTGGGCTCATGCGTCATCTGGCCCGAGTTCGGCAGCCCCAGAAGAAACGAAGCGTAGGGCGAACCCGTGCCGTTGGCATTGCTCAGAATCTGCTGTGTCCAGGTCTGGTCAAAGTTGAACTGGCCGTCGGGAAATCCATATTGCTTGAAGTTGATGAACAGCTTCCGGAACTCGCCGCCGAACTTAATGGTGTGGGCGCCCGCAACTTTGGTCAGACTGGCGGTAATGCTGTGCGCCATCGGATTTTCGAGGAGATCGACATAACCTGTGTCGCCCAGTCCCGCGCCGTTCGAAAAGCCGAATCGTGGAAACTGCAGTACACGTTGCGCGGCAATGGCGGTCAGAGATGCTGGCAGACCCAGACTCGCGGGATCGAACCCGAGGGAAAACGGCGTCCGCGTCACGTAAGAACGGCTCAGCCCGTACCGGACGTCGGCGATCAGAGTCGGGCTGAGAGTGAACGTGTGGTCCATCGACGCGCTCCACGCGCCGCCGGAAGTTGGGCCGCCGCCGCCCTGGGACGCCGCATTGCCATAGTCCTCAATTTGCGTGCTGTCGTTCCAGGCATGTGACAAACGGAGGAACATCCGCCAGCGGTCCGTAAAATTATGGTCGATACGGCTGTCCCACCGGTAGTCGTTGCTCGTGCTGTTGCCCGCGACCACGTAGTTATTGCTGAGAGCACCCGGAGCGCCGGCATTCGGCAGCGGGAAATAGGTCAGCGCTTTCAGCGCTACAGGGTCGAAGCGGCTCGACGGGATCATGTTGTTCGCGAAAGGCTGCCGGACGAGACTGCCGTTCGGCCCCGGGCCGACGGTCAGCGGATCGTAAATGGTCGTTCCGATGCCCGAGAAGTCGCCGTTCCGGATGGCGGCCGTGGGAACGGTGTCTGTCACCGTGGCCGCGTTGGTCGAGTTCGTTCCCTGAAACGCAAAAATGAAAAAGGAACGGTCGTGGCCGTTATATTTGGGCGCTACGATCGGTCCTCCGATCGAACCCCCATACTGCCGGACAGAGGAATCCGGCTTCGCCCGGCCTGCCCGGTTGGCGAAAAAGTCATTGGCATTGAGCACTGCATCGCGCTGGAACTCGAAAAGATCCCCGTGCACGGTGTTGGTCCCGGACTTCGTCACCAGATTGATAACGCCGCCGCCGAAACGCCCGTACTCCGCTGA
>DASZUZ010000076.1:0-5300 GCA_035547415.1 Bryobacteraceae bacterium
ATACCCTTCGCGCCGCATCATTTCGATCAGAATGGCCAGTTGAAGTTCGCCGCGGCCCATCACTTTGAACGTCTCGGGCGAAGTC
This sequence comes from Bryobacteraceae bacterium, assembly GCA_035547415.1. Classification (GTDB taxonomy): domain Bacteria; phylum Acidobacteriota; class Terriglobia; order Bryobacterales; family Bryobacteraceae; genus BOG-234. Next base: position 86 of record DASZUZ010000076.1, read on the forward strand.
GATTCGACCCGGATCGAAACGTTCGTCAGAAGTTCCTTATCCAGCCGGTCTTTGAGATTGCGCGACGTAACAAACTGCCCTTCCTTCCCGGCGAACGGCGACGTGTTGACCGTGAAGGTCATGCCGATTGTCGGCTCGTCGATCTGAATCTTCGGCATGGGCGACGGAGTCTCCGCGCTGGTAATGGTCTCCCCGATCGTAATGCCTTCGACGCCCGCGACAGCCAGGATGTCGCCGGGCCGGGCGATGGTCTCATCGACGCGCTTCAATCCTTCGAACGAGTAGAGCTTCGTGATGCGCGTCTTCTGGATCGAGCCGTCGAGGTGGCAGATGGCGACTTCATCGCCGTGCTTCAGCGTTCCCTGGAAGACGCGGCCGATCGCGAGCCGGCCCAGGTAGTCACTGTAATCGAGATTCGCCACAAGCGCCTGCAGCACGCCATCCGGATCGCCGGAAGGCGGCGGAAGGTGATTCACGATCGCTTCGAACAACGGCTGCAACGTTTCCGAGTCATCCTCGAGCGAAGTCTTCGCGATGCCCGTCTTTGCGATGGCGTACAGCACGGGAAAATCAAGCTGGTCTTCTCCCGCATCCAGGTCGATGAACAAATCGTAGACCTCGTTCAGGACTTCCTGCGGACGCGCGTCCGGCCGGTCGATCTTGTTGATGACGACGATCGGCTTCAGCTTCGCCTCGAGCGCTTTCATCAGAACGTAGCGGGTCTGTGGCAGCGGACCTTCGCTGGCATCGACCAGCAACATCACGCCGTCGACAATCTTGAGCGCCCGCTCGACTTCGCCGCCGAAATCGCTATGGCCCGGCGTGTCGACGATGTTGATCTTCGTGCCGTGATAGCGCACGCCGGTGATCTTGGAAAGAATCGTAATGCCGCGCTCGCGTTCCAGGTCATTGGAATCCATAACCCGGTCGGCGATTTCTTCGTTCGCGCGGAAGATGCCGCTCTGCTTCAGCAGGGCATCGACAAGCGTGGTTTTGCCGTGATCGACGTGCGCAATGATAGCGATGTTTCGGATGTTTTCACTCATTCGGAGTACTTATTCTTCGGAATCTATTCTGTGTGGACGACTTCCGCCGGTTCCAGCCGGGCGGCGAATCGCGCGGGATAAACGCCGGCCAGAACCGTAACAGCCCAGACCAGCAACAACGCGGCGCTCAGCAGCAGCGCCGGAGGGTGAAACTGAATTGTCCACCCGAAACTCTGCTTGTTAACCACGTAAATCAGGACGAGGGAGAGCGCGGCGCCAAGCGCCAGGCCCAGCAGCCCAGCCAACAATCCGAGAAGCCCCGCTTCGGTCAGGATCATGGTCCGAACCTGCTCACGGGCCGCCCCCAGATACCGGATCAGGCCAATTTCGCGACGCCGATCCAATACTAATGCTAGCAGCGAGTTCGCGGCGCCGAGCATCGCCACGACGATCGCCACGGCTTCGAGCGCGTATGTCACCGTAAAAGTACGGTCAAACACCTCGATCGCGCCGCGACGGAGAACGTCATTCGGCGCAATCATAAGCGGAAAATCCCGGAGGCGCGACTCGAGATCCCGCCGGACGGCAACCGCATCGGCTCCGGGCCTGACGTACACGGCGATGTTGGTCGCGGGCTGCTCCGGGAGGTACCGAAGCAGGGTACCGCGGTCCGCCAGCACAAAGCCCCGGTCGTTGGCGTAATCATAATAGATACCCGCCACAGTCAGCGGCACGATCCTGGCGCCGAGAGGAATACGCAATACCTGGCCGACCCGGGCGTGGTGCTTATTGGCAAACGGCTCGCTGACAATGGCCCGATCGTGTCCGGGCAATGACGCCAGAATTTCGCTGGAATTCCCCGAGAGGAACCGCAATGAACGCCGCCGCCGGACAATATCCATGATGCCGGCTCCGAACGTCGCCTGCGTACCTTCGTAGCGGAAAGTAAAAGCGTGGAAGATATCGACGTCTCCTGCCCCCGGCGTCTGCCGGACAATATTCGGCACCTTCGGATCGAGCGGCGGATAAATACCGGCTGTGGCGGGTCCCGCTCCGCGAAGGTAAATATCGGCCCGCAGCTGGCTGTCCAGCCAGACCTGCACCGTCTCCCGGAAACTGCCAACCATGATCCCGACGGCGATCATCATTGAAATCGCCGTAGCCAGCGCGGTTACAACAATCGACGTCCGGGCCAGTGAGGCAATCAGGCTCCGGCCCGCAATGAGGCCAGCCGCGCCTCCGATGCGTTTGAGCAGGCCCCGCATGAGCCGGATGATACCGGTGACGAAGGCAGGCGACACCATTGCGGCCGCGCCCACCGCGAAAAGAGTCGCGATATACCCCAGAACGGGACGTCCGTCGATTGGCCCGAACTGGCAGAGGATGACTGCAGCGATCGCCAGCGCTCCGGCGATCATCAGGTCTCGCCACACGCGCAGCCGGACCTCATGCTCGCGCATTTCGCGGCGCATCGCCTCGGCCGGTGCGATGCCGGCGGCTTCGCGCGCGGGAATGAATGCCGAAAAGAACGCGACTGCGGTTCCCGTCGCAACGGCCGCAATCATCGAACCCGCGGACAACTGCACATGCCCCGGAGCGCTCGTCGTGAACAGGGCGTTCACCGTATCGGAAATCATGCCGACAATCGCCCCCGCGAGCAGCCGTCCCAGTCCGATGCCCAGAACCGACCCCGCCAGTCCCAGCATCGACGCCTCGCCCAGAAAGATCAGCAGCACCCCGCGCGAACTCGTTCCGACGGCGCGCAGAATGCCGATTTCGGTCCGCCGGCGCACCACGCTCACCGCAATGGTGTTGTAGATGAGAAATGCTCCCACCAGCAGCGAGATATAACTCAATATCCGCAGATTCCACCGGAACGCCCGGAGCATCCGCCGGTTCTCCTCGCTGCGCGCGCCGGGGGTCTGCACATCGTAAGTCGGCGGCAAGACAGACCGAATCAGCCGGCCGGCGCGGTCCGCGTTTTCGCCGGACGAGAGAAAGACGTCGATCCGGTCGAGTTTCCCGTACATGCCGAGCAGGCGCTGCGCCGAAGCGATATCGAGGCCGATCCAGCCGGTGTTCTGTTCGGGAGCGACAGACTGGATGGTGAATCGCTCTGACATGCCGCGGCCCCTCAGCGCGATCGTGGTTCCTGTCTTCCAGCCAAATCGTTGCGCGAGATCGCTTGAGACCACCGCGGTGGTTTCGATCCGTTCGGGGTCGAACGGCGCGGACGATTCGGTTTCTGGCGCCGTGACGATGTCGATTCCATAAAGAGTCGTTGCTCCGGCGCCCTCGACCACGACCGGCTGCTCGATCGCCGGAGTGAACCGGGCGTTCACCGGCAGCGCCGCCACTCTTGCGATGTACTTCTCCTCGACGCCGCCATTTGCGGTGATCTCGAAATCGACTTTGCCGACGAGAGTGGTCAGAGACGACTGAAAGGACCCCGTAGCGGCTTCCCCCGCGAGTTCGATCGCAATCACTACCGCCACGCCGAGAGCAATGGAGAGCAGAGTCAGGACCGTGCGCGTCAGATCGCGCCGCAGAGGCCGGAGAATGAGTTGCCTGAAGAGCTTCACGAGTCGATGCTCTCGATATGCCCGTCGCGCATTCTGACGCGTACATCCGCGATTGCCGCCGCTTCCTGGCTGTGTGTTGCCATCACGACAGCCGCTCCAAATTCATCGGCGGCGCGCCGGATGAGCCGCAGAACCTGATCGCCGCTCGCCGTATCGAGGTTTCCGGTCGGCTCGTCGGCAACCAGGATGGCGGGATCGTGGACGAGCGCTCTGGCGATCGCGACGCGCTGCATCTGTCCTCCCGACAGCTGATAAGGCAGAGCCTTCGCTTTGTCCGCCAGTCCGACCCATTCCAGCCGTTCGCGCGCCGTCGCTTCGGAGTTCTTTGCGTTCGCGAGCAGCAGGGGTAACTCCACGTTTTCAAGCGCGCTCAGAGACGGGAGCAACTGGAAAAACTGAAAAACGAACCCAATTCGATTGCGGCGGAGGGCGGTGAGTTCGGCGTCTCCGAGCTTCGAAGTGAGTTTGCCCGAGACCTCAACTTCGCCCGTGGTGGGAAAATCCATGGCGCCGCACAGGTTGAGCAATGTTGTTTTGCCGCAACCGCTGCGGCCCAGCAGAGCGGTCACTTTCCGCGCGGGAAATTCCAGCGACACGCCGCGCAGCGCCTCCACCCCGCCTTCGTAGACCTTTGTCACGCCACGCACCGAGATTTGCGATTCAAACAATTTACTTACTCTCTGTTGGTAGTGTATTCTGGGGTTGCTCTGGCTTGATTCCGCGCATTCGAGGATGACGCTTGCCCCGCTGACCTCTCTGAATCGCGAAGACATGGAAACTCGTCGCCTGGCGGCCGCCAAGGACCTGCTCAGCGGCGTATCACAATCACAAGTTGCTCGCCGGTATGGCGTCAGCCGTACAACAGCATCCCGCTGGCGTCGCTCCATCGTCATGAAAGGCGTCGATGGAATGCGCAAACGCCGCGCTACCGGACGTCCCAGCCGGTTGACCTCCGATCAGATCGATCTCATCCGTAAGATGTATCTCGAAGGCGCTTTGGCGCACGGATTTTCCACGGATCGGTGGACCACGGGCAAGCTCGCGGAAGCCATCGACCGCAAATTTGGAATTCATTACGATCAGGATCACGTCGGAAGGCTCATGCACAAATTCGGTCTCCGCGAGCGAAGGTTTGTCTACTCGCCTGCGCCGGTGACGGAAACGATGGCTGCGGTTCGGTCGATACAGCCGGAACTATAAGGAGCCCCATCGCAAATCCGCCCCTTGCGCCCCGATTGTCGCGGCGGTAGACTCGGTCCGCCACTTCGACACGTAGGATGAAAGGAGCAGCCATGTCGCAATATCTTCTTCAGGTTTCGTACACTCCCGAAGCCTGGTCCGCACTGGTGCGCGAACCTCAGGACCGCTCGAAAGTGATCGACGCGGTGATCCGGAACCTCGGCGGCAGCATGGAGCGGGTCTGGTTTTCGTTTGGGGAACACGACCTGATCAGCATTGTGGAAATGCCGGACGGCGTCAGTGCGGCCGCGTTTTCCATGGCGATCTCGGCCGGCGGCGCCTGCCGAAACGTGCAGACCACGCCTCTGCTGACGGCGCAGGAAGGCATCGAGGCGATGAAGAAAGCGGCCACCTGCGGTTATACTCCAGTTACTCAGAAAACGAAGGTAGCCGCCGGCTAACTTCGAT
>DASZUZ010000077.1:0-2042 GCA_035547415.1 Bryobacteraceae bacterium
CGTCACTCCGGCGCCGAAGGTGGAGATGAAGGACCCGCAGGAAGCGCACAAGAAAGTCGCGATCGCGATTGACGATCCGGATAACAAGAACCTGCACGACATCACCGCCTATCTCTGGACGCTGAAATAGGAGCGAACAAAACCATGAAGAAAATAACAATCATCTTTTCGCTTCTGGCGCCGGTGTTTCTGCACGCTCAGTCGACCGGCCTCGATCCTTCCGACATTCTGAAGCCCCTCGCCGATCAGTGGACCAGCTTTTCCGGCGATATGACGGGCAAACGCTACAGTTCGCTGAAAGCCATCAACCTCGATACGATCAAGGGCCTGAGCCTGAAGTGGGCGAACACGTCGATCACGACGGGCTGCGGTCCGGATGGAACCGGACCTGCCCGCGCAGGCGGACGCGGCGGTGGCGGAGGGCGCGGTGTTGCCGGACTGATCGTCGGCGGTCTTGGCAATGGCGACTCGAATACCTGCGGACCGGCGCGGTTCGGCGGCGGGATGCTGTTCGTCGACAACACGATTTACGCCGCGACGCGCGATGACGTCTATTCCATTGATGCGCGCGATGGCAGCGTTCTCTGGCATTACTACTGGAAGTTCCGCGGCGGCACTTCAACCGGCACGCGCGGTCCCAGCATGTGGCACAACTACATCTACTTCACGTTCCATGACGATTACGTTGTGTGTCTCGACGCCAAAACGGGCAAAGAGGTCTGGAAGAAAGAGATTGCGCCGTTCGACCAGCAGTACTTCTCTTCGAACGTTCCGCTCGTCATCGGCAACCATATTCTGGTGGGCCCGGGCAACGATATGGATTCGCCTGCGTGGCTGCAGTCGCTCGATCCCGAAACGGGCAACATCCAGTGGACGCACTACAACACTCCGCAGAATCCCGGCGATCCGGGGATCGAAACCTGGAAGGATCTCGACGCGGCGCGTCATGGCGCGGGCACGAGCTGGATTCCGGGCTCCTACGATCCCGAGACGCATCTCTATCTTTACGGCACGGGCAATCCGACTCCGTCTTACACGACAGGGCGCGGCGACGGCGATAATCTCTTCACTTCCTGCCTGATCGCGCTCAACGTGGATACAGGCAAAATGGCGTGGTATTTCCAGACGTCCCCGCACGACACGCACGACTGGGATTCGACGCAGACGCCGATCATCGCCGATCTGCCGTTCAACGGCCGTACGCGCAAGCTCGTGATGATGGCCACGCGCAACGGCTACTTTTATGTTCTGGATCGCGTGACGGGAGAGCATCTCATCACGAGCAAGCTCGGCCTGGTGAATAACTACGCGAGCGACATTGCCACCGATGCCAAACTCCATCTGGATGCGCGGGGTCAGGTGCAGCGCAATCCGCATAAGGACGCGAGCGTCGCGGGATCGGTGGTGAATGATGACGTGCTCAATCACCAGCCGCCGACGTTCTCGCCGGACACCGGATTGTTCTACGTTCACGAGACGAATTCGCTGCGCATTGATTACCTGCTGGAGCCCGACCCGCGCGGATCGATGGGCCTTGGCGGCGAAGGCAGCGCCGCGGGGATCAACTACGGGACGTTCATCGATGCCATCGACTACACGACGGGAAAGGTCGTCTGGCGGCATCAGCTCAGCAGCGGGAATGTGGGGCTGCTCTCGACGGCGGGAGGACTGCTGTTCACCAATGACGGCGTGAACTTCGCGGCATGGAACGCGAAAACCGGCGCGCCGGTGTGGCATACGCAGATCGGCGGGCTCTCGGCTCCGCCGGAGACGTTCATGCTGGATGGCAGGCAGGTGGTCCTGGCCTCCGCCGGAAGCGGCCTATATCTGTTCCAGTTGAATCAGTAGGTTCCCTTTCCACGGAAAGGGGAATCTGGTGGGTTGGCGCGCCTCTTCAGGCTGTGGCTCTTCGTCCCGTAAGACCGGAAACTGTCGAAGAGATTTCCAAAGAACCGAAGAGGCGCGGCATCCGAGTGAAAACAGCCAGCTTCCTTCGCCGGCTACTTCTGAACTATCGATGACTTGAGCGGTCCGAGGACGGC
>DASZUZ010000078.1:0-1903 GCA_035547415.1 Bryobacteraceae bacterium
CCAGTTGCGTGTCGTCAATCGCTTCGGTATCGATCGCAACGAAGCTTTCGCTCCGCCCCGCGATGACAACCTCGGCCCCGAAGTGACGCAGCAATTCGACCAATAAATCGCGACCGACTGCTGAGTGCTGGTAAACGAGAATCCTGCGTCCCGCCAGAGTCGAACCGGCAAAGAAACTCTGGTAGCGGTTGATATAACGGTCGCGGCCGGCGCTTGTGACAGGCGGCAATTCCTGATGACCGGTCCGGAACATGCCGAGTCTGTCGAACGGTGAATCTTCGGATGGTTGCGAGTAGAGTCGCCGGCGAACGGCTTCCACTTTTGCGCCGATGGGCTCTTCATGTTCCTTCATCAACTCACCCGCGGATGTGTTCAGTTTGTATCCGTTGAGTTCGAACGGGATATGACTGCCGGTCACCATGATGCTGCCTCGGCGCTCCGATAATGCGTGAAACGTGAGAGCAGGCGTGGGAATCGCGCCCAGATTGACGGGACGCATTCCGGCGTCGCGCACCGCCCGGACAACCGCCTGGCAGATTTCGCCGCGCCCTTGCTCGGAAGGCGCGAATGCGGTCGAACTGGGCCGGAGATCATGGGCGAAATAAAAGTCGTCGCCAGGCGCGATCCCTCCGTTGGATTGCGGCAGCGACTGCAGATATTCGAGCTCGGCCAGCACATTCGCGTAAATTTCGAGCTGCGTCAGATCTGCGACGCGCCCCCGGCGGCCACTGGTGCCGAAACGAAGCGGTTGCGGCGTATAAGCGAGAGTACTGTAAAGATCAGGCAAGACGAAAGCAGTATAGCGGTTTACCTGCTGGGATCGAATTGGGTTTCATTCCCTTCGGGAGCTGGCCCGGGCAGCGGCCCCCACCAGCTTGCGGCCTTCCTCCGACGGCGTCGCCAGCTGGTAATGATCCTATTTTGCGTGTGCCGACGAGCCAGGACAACAGTACTTTCCGGCAACTGGCGAGAAAACGCACCGAATTCGCCGGCCAACTGTGATCCTGCCTTACGATGAAATTCATGCGAATTGATGCGCACCAGCATTTCTGGGACATAACGCGTCTGGCATATCCATGGATGCCGCCGGGCGATTCGGTTCTTCGCCGAAACTATCTGCCCGAAGACCTTGCGCCTGTGCTCGAAGAACACCGCTTCGATGGAACCGTCGTTGTACAAGCCAATGTAGTTTTGGAAGAAACATGGTGGTTGCTCGATCTCGCCGCGCGACACGCTTTCATCCGTGGCGTCGTGGGCTGGGTCGATCTGACCGACGAGCGCGTCGGCGAGACGCTCGATCAGTGCCAGCGGCATCCGAAATTTCGGGGTGTTCGCCATATCGTCCATGACGAGCCTGACGTTCGCTGGTTGCTGCGCGAGGATGTGCTGCGCGGATTGCGCGAACTGGCTCGGCGGGATATCCCTTACGACCTCCTGCTGCGCCCGCCGCACCTGCCGCTAATCCCGGAACTGGCGGACCGCGTGCCTGGTCTCCGGATGGTGATCGATCATATCGCCAAGCCCCTGATCGCATCGCATGGATGGGAGCCCTGGGCGCGCGACATGGAGACCGTATCGAAAATCCCCGGGATGCATTGTAAATTGTCCGGGATGATTACGGAGGCAGATCACCAGCGCTGGTCGGCGGATGACCTTCGTCCTTACGTGCAGCATGTTCTTTCGCTGTTCGGACCCGGGCGCCTGATGTTCGGCAGTGATTGGCCGGTTTGTCGTCTGGCGGGTTCGTGGAAGAAGGTGCTGGCGGCATTCACCCAAGCGTGTGGGCCGCTGCCGAATCAGGAGCGGGAGAAGATTTTGGGCGAAACGGCAATGAAGTTCTATCGGCTGAGTTGATATGCGCGACAGACGGCAGTCCAACATCGAAAGGCTCCGGCAGGAAGAG
>DASZUZ010000079.1:0-4254 GCA_035547415.1 Bryobacteraceae bacterium
TGACTTCTCTGTTTCCGGCCTTTCATCCGCGCGATGCGTTGCCTGACGTCGAGACCCGACGTCGCAGGATCCGGCCATTCAGGTAGGAACCCCGAACCGGGGAAGCACCCATTTCATCACCGCAAAATAACCGGCCACAAACAGCAGCAGAACCAACCATTCCGGCATGGCGCCTCCTCTAGAGTTCCTTTTCCGGCTTCGGACCGGGTTGCTCGGCCAGAAGGCGTTCCACGTCGTCCCGGAACACCGACTCCCGTACCTGGCCCGTATACATTTTTGCCCCGCGGCCTTGCCGGTCCACAAGGATCGTCGTGGGGAGCGATTCCACCGACGAGACCAGCGGGGAAGCGGAATCCGGCAGCGCTATGGGATAAGGCATGTGGAACTCGTTCACAAACGATCGTATGGTGTCCGCGCCGCCTTCGTCCATGGAAATTCCCACCACGGCGAGACCCTTCGACCGATACTCCGTGGCCAGTCTTACCAGACCCGGCGTTTCCTGCCGGCAGGGCGGACACCAGGTTGCCCAGAAGTTAATCAATACGACTTGCCCGCGGTGATCGTCCAGTTTCCAGACGCCGCCATCGAGTTGCCGCAATGCGAGCTGCGGCATCGCCTTTCGTGACGACACCGGACTGACCGCGCCCGTCTGGCCGATCCATTCCTGCGAGATGCCGGCCAGGAGAACCAGCGCAAGCGCCAGAACGCCATGTTTCAGCGTCTTTTCCAGTTTGCTTCCGCGGGCTTCGCTCTTTGGAGCTTCCACGTTTCCGATGGGATCAGATGGCAATGAATTTGGCATTGGTGACCTCTGCGCTCACGGGCGATCTTTGTTTGAAATGGCGTTCCATCGCCTCTGTCGCTGTAACGCCCGTACCGCGTTTGTTATCCGCCGTCGCAAGGTCCTGCTCGCCCGCTCCCGCGACGGTATAGATGCGGTCGGAGCCGCAGGGAGCCCCGTTGATTTCCAGTTGTTGCACCCGCGCGCCTTTGGGATTATTGATCCGGACTACGGCGCTCAGTCCGGAGACCCGCACCGGATATCCGCCCTTTTGCCTGAGTGGGTCGGAGGCGTAAACACTTTCGAAACTCTGTTCCAGCAGGAGCCGGATCTCTTCGCCCGTCATCTCCGCCGTGAAGACCTCCGGATTGGTCGGAATGATCTGCCAGAGGTCTCCTTCGGTCACTTCGCCCGCGACGACCGGCGCCCCGTATCGCCATCCATGCGAGAACGCAACGTCGGCGCCGGTCAGCGTCAGATAACTGTCGGTGATGAGGTTGTCCATCGGCGTCTCCAGCACGGCCATCCGGTGAAGCGGAGCAGGAATCGAACCGACGACTCTGCGCAGGCGATCCCGGTGTGGTCGGATCTGGTCGTCCACGATTGCCTCAACCTCCGGATCCGGCTCCGTGGACTCGCTCACTTCCATCAGCTCATGCGTAAATCCACAGACGTGATTGTTGGCGACCTCAACCGTGAGCCGCCCGAGGAACGATCCGCTGAATCCGGACTGGATCAGAATGGTCTTGCCGACGACGACAGGCCTGGCAAGCCGGTCGTGGGTATGGCCGCTGAATATGATGTCGATCCCCGGCGTCATCTCGGCAATCTTCATGTCCTGTGGCAATCCCATGTGAGAGATCAGCACGACAAGCGAGGGTCTTTCCGTCTTTCGCAGCTCGTGAATGTGCCGGGGAAGAGTTTCCACTGCATCGGAAAATCGGAGGCCCTGCCCGAAGCGCTTCGGCATTCGCTCCACGACAATGGGCGACGTCACCCCCAGAATTCCGACTCTCACCCCGCCCACTTCCCGGACGACGTACGGCTGGAATTCAGGCGAATGAGTGGCTGCGTCATGAACGTTACAGGCCAGCATCGGGATCGCCATCTCGGCCACCCGACTGCGGAGTACTTCCGGACCGAATCCGAATTCCCAGTTTCCCGGAGTCATGGCATCGGCCCCCAGCGCCCTCAACGCCGGTACGACGGCGGCCCCCTGCGTCCACTGGGCCACTCCCGTTCCGTGGATTTCATCGCCGCAGTCGATGAGCAGGCAATCGCCGGCGGCCTGCTGACGTACTCTCCTGATCAGCGTGGCGATACGCGCAAAGCCGCCCGCTTTTCGATATACCGGCCGCCCGCCCTCCCGGAAGTGCTCCCAGTGGAGTTCCATTTGCGCATGGGTGTCGTTCAACTGGAGGAAGGTGATTTCTCTGGTTTTCTTCACGTGGACTCACCCCGGGGCTTGCCGAAAAACGGCGCCTGTCACGCTCTGTTTGAACTATACAACTATATAGTGATATAGTCAAATGGATCGCCATGGAACTCTCGGACCAGATGCTGGATCTGATCGCGCGCCGCTTTCGCATGTTGGGTGAGCCACAGCGGCTGCGTATTCTCCAGGCCCTGGAGTCCGGCGAACACACTGTCGGCAGTCTGGTCGCTCAGCTCCGGGGAAATCAGCCGAATATCTCCAAACATCTACAGGCCCTGTACGACGCGGGCCTCGTGGGGCGCCGGCGGTCCGGCAACAGCGTCTTGTATTTCATTTCGGATCCGGTGATCTTCCGCGTTTGCGAACTGATCTGCCACAGCGCCGCCAAAGATGCCCGCGCGAAACTGTCACTGGTCGCCGAGCGGACCTGAGCCGGATGTGATGGCTCCGCTTTCACGCAAATCCGTTTCGGCGCCGGAAGTTGCATTTCCAGAACCATGCGAAACGCAAAGCTCGCCTCAACCGGTCATCGTCGCCCGATGTCGCGAGCACGTCGTACCCGCCCAGGCGCACCACTTCCCGCACCAGATACGAATCGGACACGCGGGACGCGAGCAGCAGGCACGCATCCCGATACTCCTGCTTCAGAATCGGCAGCGCCTCTCGCCAGTCGCAATCCGTGGACTCCCGGTCGAAAATCACGATCTGATGCAACCCCGAATCGCCCCCAGGCGTAGCTTGTCGCGTCGGCTCCGGTTGCAGCCGGACAGACCAGTTCCACGAAGCGGCGATCTCCGCCACTCGCCGGTTCAACTCAGCGTCGCGGGTGATGAGGAGAAGAGACGGATCTGCCCGGTCTTCTGCCGTGTCTGCCGCCCGGCGGTCCAGGCCCGGAATTCGCGCGAGGCGAAACAATCGTCACTCCCGCCCGGCCCCGACTGCACGCAACCCCCCCGGCATGAAAGGCATGCCATCAGATTACGGGAAGCGAATAAAGCTCGGGAATACGGTGGAGGCTCGAAAGTTCCCTCTATCAGGCTGTATCCGGACCGTTCTCAGGGCCGTCCCTCGAATATGTACTGGCCGCGCCGGATAGCGGCCGAAGGTCGAATTTCCTATCCTGTAGGGTGGTGTCAATGATCCCCAATCCGATCCGTGTGATGATCGCTGACGATCACCCTCTGGTCCGCAGCGGATTGCGTGGGCTTCTCGAGCGCGAAGGCGAGTTCAAGGTGGTCGCGGAAGCCGCGGACGGATATCAGGCGATCGAGATGGCCAGTCAGCACAAGCCCGACGTTATTCTCCTCGATGTCGGCATGCCGCGGCTTAACGGAACGGATGTCGCCCGGTCTCTCAGTGAAAAGACTCCCGGCGTGCGCGTCATCATGCTGAGCATGCACTCGGATGAAGGCTACGTTCTCAAGGCTCTCAAGGCGGGAGCGCGCGGCTACGTCCTGAAAGCCTCGCCCGAAGCTGACGTCCTCGCCGCCGTCCGCGCCGTGTCAGCCGGCAACGCGTATTTCAGCCCCGCGATCACGAAACTTCTGGTCGAAGAGTATGTGGGCGAGATTCGCCGCCGCGGAGTGGACGACAGCTACGATCTCCTCAGCCTGCGCGAGAAAGAAATCCTGCAGTTGCTCGCCAGCGGCAAGAACAATCGCGAGATCGCGGAGTTGCTTCACATCAGCGTTACGACCGCGGAAACGCACCGCAATAACATTCTGCAGAAGCTTCATCTGCACAATCTCGCCGAACTGATCCTCTACGCCGTGCGCAAGGGGCTGATCTGTACCTGATCGGGCGCGTCCTCCGCGATGTTGCGGCGCGCGGGCCCAGTCGGCAGGGGAAGCTCGAACGACACGATGGTCCCGCGGCCCGGCTCGGAATCGACTCGCAGGCTCCCTCCCAGATGCGCCAGCCGCTCTTCCATCCCGATCATCCCGAGCCCCTTCTCCTGCGCCGGATCGAAACCCTTGCCGTCATCCTGAACCGAGGCGTGAATCACGCCTGATTCCTGGCGCAGATAGATTCGGACCTG
>DASZUZ010000080.1:0-7480 GCA_035547415.1 Bryobacteraceae bacterium
CTTTGGAAGCGGCCGCCCGACGCGCGGCTCGCATTTCTGTGCTATTTGTCGGACGTGAAAGTCCGGGGCGCCCTGCTGGCGGTCCTCTGTTGCGGCGCGGCCACGGCGCAGGAATACGAGTTGGGCGGTTTTTTCGGATACGGGGTTTACCGTAACGGCACGGTCATTGGAGCCGGGTCAAAGGCGGAGGCCGGGATCCGGAATCGATTCACGGCCGGCGCGGTACTCGGCGAGGATCTCTACGACTATGTGTCGGGCGAGGTCCGGTATGTCTATCATGACGGGCACCCGTTTCTTTCGGCCGGCTCCGTGAAGAATGACATTCAGGGCCAGTCGCACACGATTACGTATGACATGCTGTTTCACCTGAAAGACCGTGACCACCGATTCCGGCCGTTTGTCGCGGCGGGAGCCGGCGCGAAAGACTATGTCATCGCCGGGCCCTCGCCGGCTCTTCAACCACTGGCCGGTATCGCGCGGCTGACGACAACGGACGAGTGGAAGTTCGTCGTCAGCGTGGGGGGCGGCGTGAAGTACCGGCTGGGAACGCATTTCATCCTGCGCGCGGATTTTCGCGATTATCTGACAACGTTCCCGCGTCATCAGATTCTGCCGGCGCCGAACAATACGGCGCGGGGCATCTTCGAGCAGTTCACCCCGATGTTCGGAGTGAGTTATCGTCTTTGCTCCGACCGTTATTGCCAGTGATAGCGGATTCCGACGAAGCCGCCGTCGAGCGTGCCCGCCACATATTCCTCGTTCTTCGGCGAACTCTTGAAATGCAGCGCTTTGGCGCCCCCGCGGATCTCCCAGGATTTACGCCGGTAGGAAACAGTCGCCTCTGCATCCCAGATGTCCGCCCGGTGCGGCAACCCGAAGCCCGATGCGGCCGCCCGGAACAGAATATGCGGCGTGATGGCGTACTCAGCGGCAAGGCCGAAGGTGGGAAGAATAATGGTCCTCGTCCCAGCCACGGTTGTGGCCTGTGCGTTGCCCGAACTATCCACCGGAGACCTGAACGGCGCGTCGATCGCGGAACGAAGGGAGAGATACTGGACTTCCCACAGCGACTTCAACCGGAACCGCGCGACGGGAAACTTATAGGGATGGAGCAGGTCGTCCAGATAAAGTTTCGCGGAAGTGATCCGATACTGAGTCGCTAAGAAATCGCCCTGGCTGAAACTGGTTCCATAGATGGTCGTGTCGGCCGGAGCGGTCTGATTTCCATCGCCCTTGCTGACGAAGCCTTCGAAATGGAGTTCGCCGGTGCGCGTGATCGGCAGGCTGACTTCGATTCCGGGAGTTGAGTGGTCTTTTCCCAGCGCCTTGAGCGTCTCATAGCCCAGGGCTGCTTTGCCGGTGACAATGTCCGGACCGCTGCCCGGAACCGTCAACCAGTAAAAAATACCGACCGTCAGAGTTCGGGGGTCAGGATAGTCCGGCGTCGACGATTTTTTGCCGCTGGCTGGCGGAGGAGCCGTCTGTGGCGTGGTCTGCGCCGGCTGTTGTGGCGCCGGGGCAGGTGGCTGTTCCTGTGCGCAAAGAGTAGCAGGAATCAGAAAAGCGCCCAGGCACAAAGCGGTCACACGAGCGTCGAAAGAACGGAAGATCAAATCACTCCTCACCAATTACCCGCGGAGCCCGGATCGCGGAATGCGACGGCCCGACTGCGGAAGGATCAACAAAAGAGGAAAGGCTCAGCCCTGAACTGCATCCCTCTGTCAGATTGTATACGCAGCGCGACGGCGGGCGGGTACAAGGAAGTCATGAAGACAAGAAATCCGACCGTTGCGGAGATGCGAACGCGATGCCGCAACGGGGGGATTCACGTTGCCGCGGAGTTGGCCCACACACCGGTACAGGGTCCCGATCTGGCGGCTGAGTTCCATAAACATCCCCGATCGGGACCATAAGTACTCTTCATCAATTTTTACGAAACTAATTCCTGATCCGGCGCACTAATTGCATGTAGGGACTATATGACGGGGATAGCAAGACCAGATATCGATGCACTCAGAAATGAAGCGCTCTTTGCGGGCGCTCTCGATCCGATGAGCCTTCGGTTTCAGATCGTTGAATACGATAAAAGTAGTGGTGAAATGATCAGCGTGCCGTGCGAGAACATCGGCTTCCAGGAAGCGATAGAGACGACGGCCGGTTTGATCGAACGGCGGCGCGATTCGCATTTTTGCCTGCAGCCGGTCGGCTTTGTTCAATAAGCGGGTTCGCTGCGGGGCGAAGCCCAACTCCGACAGTTCATTCAGTTCCGGGCGAATAGTTCACCGCGATTGACGCGTTCGCCTTTGAACATCACAAACGAAATCGCTTCGAGTGCTTTGATGTCGATCAGCGGATTGCCGTCGACGACGAGCAGAGTGGCATCCCTTCCCTTTTCTATGGATCCGAACCGGGAATCGGCCCGAAGAGCTCTGGCTGCGTTCAGAGTGGCCGCCTGAAGCGCCACCTGTGCCGGGATTCCCACATCGACCCACAGCTCCAGTTCACGCTGTACGGTCGGTCCGTGGAAAACGAGTATGTTTCCGGCGTCGCTGCCGGAGACGAGAGTGACTCCGGCCTTCCAGGCACGCAGCAGATTGTCGCGCGCGATGTCCATATCGACCGGATACTGGCCGATCGCCTTGCGCATCTGCGTCGCTTCGGGCGACTCGATCATTCTTCGCGTGCCCGCCAGTAATTTTGCGGGTACGACCTGCTGCACCAGCGAGCGATTCAACAATTCCAGATTACCCGCCGCGAATTCGGGGAACGCTTCCGCCACGCTCAGGGTGGGATCGTAGGTGACACCGGATTTCGCCATCGCTTCGAAATCGGCGTCCGGTATGCGCCGGCGGAACGATCCGTGCTCAATGCCGTTTACGCCCGCGTGGAGCGCATCTTCCACATCGCGATCGTCCCCGGTGTGAACCACGAGCGACAAGTGATCCGCCCGGGCCCGTGCGGCGATCGCGACGAGTAACTGCGGGTCGAGACGGTTATAGACCGCTCCGCCGGCGCCCGCATCGAGCACCGCTTTGATACCGTCCACGCCAGCCTTATTCAGAGCATCCACATCCTGTCTGGCTTCATCGATTGTTTTTGGAATGCGCACGAGCTGCGCTTCGGCCTGCTGTCGAACCATCGGGGGCAGGTTCCGGAAGTACTCCGTACCGTGGCCACCCGCCGCAGTGAACAGCGGTCCGGTGGTAAAAAACTCGGCTCCGAGCTTTTCGCCGCTGTTGACAATCGCGCGTGTCCTGAGCGCCATGTCGAGCGGATCGCCCACGCTCCGGACAGCAGTGACTCCGCTGTAGAGATATGCGGCCAGCGCACGCTGCATGGCCGTCGCCGCGTCGTAGTCCGTCCAATCGCCAGGATCCATGAAGCCGCCGGGCGCCGCCAGATGAACGTGGGTATCGATCAGGCCCGGCAACACCGTCTTGCCTGCCGCCTCGATCAACGCCGCATTCACCGTCTTTGGATCCGGGGCATCGCCGTCGTACACCTCCGCGATTCTTCCGTCTTTCACCAGCAAGGCGCCGTTCTCGATTACTTTCCCGTTGCCGACGAAAATGCGCGCGTTGCGGATCAGCACCGTGCGCGAGCGGTCCATCTGCCGCGTCAGGATCTTCGTCTTGCGAACATTGTCTCTGGCCCAGGCCTGCCATCCACCGAGAACGATGAACGGCAGCAGCACCGCAAGCAGCCAAAGTCTGGCGGCGGGCCGCATCTTCTCTTCTTTCTCCCAGCGAAAGAGTTTCACGCCAAGAAACAATCCGATGACGCTGGTGAGGATGAGGGCGGCGGTGGCCTGCCAGTTGGCGCCGAGCGACTCCTGGCGCAGCAGGATGCCCTGCAGTCCCGTCACGAGGTACGTGGCCGGGATGAACTGCGTCACGATCAACAACCAGTCCGGAAACATCGAGGCCGGGAACGTCGCTCCGCTGAGAAACAGCATCGTCATATAGACGATCTGCACGATGATGCCGCTTTCCTGCATCGAATTCACCACGGACGCGATGATGAGGCCGATGGACCGGATCGCGATGACGCCCAGAACGATAAAGAACAGCACCGTACCGAGATTCGGCGGCATCCGCATCCCGTAGCGCGATTTTGCGAGAAGCAGCATCAGGATCACGTACGGCATGTAAACGACGAGTCCGGTGATCGTGGAGGCGACCAGCAGCGGAAGGGGCGTGATGGGCGCTACTTTGTAGCGCCGCAGGATATTCGTTTCGCGTTCCTGGACGGCTCGCATGCCCGCGCCGAAGAGTCCGTTGCCCAGAATACCGATGACCGTCACCATGGTGACGACCTGCAGGATCGCACCGCCCTGTTCGGCATGCGATGACTGCGCAAACACGAAGAAGAAGCCGAGCGGCATCAGGTAATTGAAAAAGATGACGATGCGCTGACGGAATGCCAGCCGGATGTCCGTGCGAATGAGAGCAAGGTAAGCGTTCATTCAGTCGCGCAGCCTTTTGCCGGTCATTTCGATGAAGACATCTTCGAGGGTCGGGCGGCTCAGATGGACGTCTTCGAGGCCCAGTCCCTGGCTATCCACCCACTTCACGATCTCGACCAGCGTGCGCGCCGGGCGCGACGAAGCAACAGTCAGACAGCGGCCGTCTTCGCTGACTTTCGTGCCGATCGCCGCCGGCCAGGATGGCAGCGGGAGGCCGTTCACCGACCGCTCACAGACGATCTCGATCGTCGATTTACCCGCGCTGCGATCCTGCAACTCGCGCGGCGTTCCGATTGCGATCACCTTACCCGAATCGACGATGGCCACGCGGTCACACAGGCGCTCGGCTTCCTCGATGTAGTGCGTCGTCATCAGGATGGTGCGCTGTTCACGCCGCAATTCTTCGATCAGCGCATGAATTTCCAGGCGGACCTGCGGGTCGAGTCCGGTGGTCGGTTCATCGAGAAAAAGCAGCAGGGGGTCGTTGATGAGGCCCAAAGCGATCGCAAGACGTTGCTTCTGCCCGCCCGAAAGGGTCGAGTAGAAGGCATCGCGTTTGTCCCAAAGCTGCAGGCGCTTGAGAAGATCGTCCGGATTCAGCATGCGGCTGTAGAGGGCGCCGAACAGGTGGAGCGCTTCGTTGACGCGCATCTTGTCCGGCAGATTCGTCGCCTGCAGGCAAACGCCAATGCGGTCTTTGAGCTGCATTTTCTGCTTGTCGGGGTCGTAGCCGAGGACGCGCACCTCCCCGCTCGTCCGCTGCCGGATCCCTTCGAGGATTTCGACCGTTGTGGTTTTACCCGCGCCGTTCGGACCCAGCAGGCCGAAGACTTCGCCGGTACGGACTTCAAAGTCGATGCCCCTGACCGCCTCGAAGTCACCGTACTTCTTCCGCAGGCCCTGCACGGAAATAGCATTGGTCTGATCCATGCTTCCGTCTCAGGGTAACGAAAGGCCTCACGCAGAAGTTCCGTCATTCGACGGGCGCCCGATATCATAGTGGCCGATGACCCCGAAGAAAAAACCTGAAGAACTGCGCAGCTTTCGATGGTTTGGACCTGATAACATGCGCGGCTTCAGCCACCGATCCCGAATGAAACAGTCCGGCTTCCGCCAGGAAGATTTCACGGGACGGCCGGTCATCGCGATCGTCAATACCTGGAGCGAAATCAATCCCTGTCACGCACATCTGCGGGAACGCGCGGAAGCCGTAAAACGAGGCGTGTGGCAGGCGGGCGGCTTCCCGGTCGAAATACCGGCGTTCTCCATCACCGAGACGTACGCGAAGCCCAGCCCGATGCTATACCGCAACCTGCTTTCGATGGATACGGAGGAAGCGCTTCGGAGCCTTCCCATCGACGGCGCGGTGCTGATGGGCGGTTGCGACAAAACCACGCCCGGCCTGCTGATGGGCGCAATCAGCATGGATATTCCCGCCATTTACCTGCCGGCCGGTCCCATGCTGCGCGGAAACTGGAACGGACAGCCTCTCGGCAGCGGGACCGATCTCTGGAAATACTGGACGGAACGTTGCGCCGGGAATATCACCGAGGATGACTGGGTGAACATCGAGAATGGCATCGCGCGTTCGCCGGGATTCTGCATGACGATGGGGACCGCCGCCACCATGACGGCGCTCGCCGAAGCGCTCGGATTCACGCTTCCCGGGGCCTCTTCCATTCCCGCGCCGGATTCGAATCACGTCCGCATGGCGATGAACTGCGGCGAGCGGGCCGTCGCGATGGTTTGGGAAGACTGGAAGCCGTCGGATTTCCTGACGGCGGATTCGTTCGATAACGCGATCGCGGTGAATATGGCGATCGGCGGTTCGACGAACGCCTTCATCCATCTGGTGGCGCTCGCGGGGCGTTGCGACATCCCGCTCGACCTGAAGAGATTCGACGAAATTTCGCGCCGCGTGCCGGTGCTGGCGGATATCCGGCCATCCGGGCGATTTCTCATGGAGGACTTCTTCTACGCCGGTGGCCTGCGGGCGCTGATGGCGCAGATGACGGAGCTGCTGCATGTGAACGCGCGGACCGTCAATGGGAAGACGATCGGCGAGAATCTGCAGGGCGCGCGCGTGATCAACCCGGAAGTGATCCGGCCGCGGAACAACCCGTTGGCCGAGAGCGGCGGCACGGCCGTGCTGTACGGCAATCTGTGCCCGAATGGCGCGGTTATCAAAACATCGGCCGCCAGCCCGCGGCTGATGAAACACACCGGGCCCGCCGTTGTTTTCCGCGACTACAACGACATGGACGCCCGGATCAATCGCGACGATCTCAATGTGACGGAAGATTCGGTGCTCGTGCTGCAGAACGCGGGGCCGCTGGGCGGTCCGGGAATGCCGGAGTGGGGCATGCTGCCTATCCCGAAAAAACTGCTGCCCTCCGGCGTGCGGGACCTGGTTCGGATTTCCGACGCGCGCATGAGCGGGACTTCGTACGGAACCTGCGTGCTGCACGTTTCGCCGGAATCGTTTGTGGGCGGGACGCTCGCGCTGGTGGAAGACGGCGACCCGATCTCGCTCGACGTGGAGAACCGGCGGCTCGATCTTCTGGTTTCCGAGGAGGAACTGGCGAAGCGGCGGGCTAAATGGGTGAAACCGGAGCCGAAGTACGGCCGGGGTTATATGGCGCTTTATGCGGAGCGGGTCACGCAGGCGCATCAGGGATGCGACTTCGATTTTCTGGACGGGAAAGCTCCGATCCCGGAGCCGGAGATTCATTAGATGAGGCGGTGGTTTGCGCCGGGCCGAAGCCCGGCGGCAGGCCGGAAGGCCTGGCCCCACATTTATCGGCTGACGGCTTTGTTCCTTTTCGCTCCGTTGCTCATCGCGCAGACCGACTGGCCGGTTTACGGGCACGATCCCGGCGGACTTCGGTATTCGCCGCTCACGCAGATTACGCCCGGCAATGTCGCGAAGCTCGAGCGCGTCTGGACGTTCCATAGCGGTCAGCCCGGATCGGAGGCCACACCGCTCGTGATCGCCGGCGTAATGTATGTGACCGT
>DASZUZ010000081.1:0-4921 GCA_035547415.1 Bryobacteraceae bacterium
GATTACGTCAGCCGCTTCGACAACCTGTTTCTCGTCGGCCGCAACGGAATGCACAAGTACAACAATCAGGACCACTCGATGCTCACCGCTATGACGGCGGTGGACAACATCATCGAAGGTCGCGTCGACAAATCCAATATCTGGGCTCTCAACACCGAGATGGAATACCACGAGAGCAAGGACGGCAAGTAGCCCTCGGGCCGCACCTCCTCGTTTGCGCGGGCGGTCTGCGAAAATTGGATTTCAATGCATCCCGGCCGCTTCATCACATTTGAAGGCGTGGATGGCTGCGGCAAAACGACCCAACTCCGCACGCTCGCCAGCGCCCTTCGCGAACAGGGTCAGACTGTTATCGAGACAGTGGAGCCGGGCGGCACCGAAATCGGCCGGCAGATCCGCCGGATCCTGCTCGATCCGCAAAATACGGCGATTCACGCCCGTACCGAACTGCTGCTCTATTTCGCGAGCCGC
Source organism: Bryobacteraceae bacterium (assembly GCA_035547415.1). GTDB lineage: Bacteria > Acidobacteriota > Terriglobia > Bryobacterales > Bryobacteraceae > BOG-234. The sequence goes on from DASZUZ010000081.1 coordinate 472, forward strand.
GCGCAGAACGTGGAAGAGGTCATCCGCCCGGCGCTGAGCGGCGGGCACGTCGTTCTCTGCGATCGTTTCACCGATTCCACTCTCGTCTATCAGGGCTGCGGTCGCGGCCTCGATCCGAAGATCGTGCGGGAACTCGACAGCATCGCTTGTCAGGGCATCCGGCCTGATCTCACCTTTCTCATCGACATCGATCTCGCAACCAGTCTCCGGCGCGCAAAACGCCGGAACCGGCGCGAAGGATCGTCAGAATCGCGTATCGACGAGGAAGATCCCGCGTTTCACGATCGCGTGCGCCAGGGATATCTCAGGCTGGCCGCCAGTGAGCCGGACCGCTTCATCGTGATCGACGGGCGCGGCTCCGTTGACGATGTTGCCGGCCGCATCCAGGAGGCTCTGTTCGCCCGTGTTTGAGAACTTCTGGGGTAATCGCCACGTTCAGACCACGCTCGAAGGCATGATCGACCGCGAGCGCATCCCGCAGACGCTGCTCCTCGCCGGGCTCGAAGGCCTTGGCAAGGCGACCCTCGCGCGGCGCTTCGCCGCCCGCCTGCTCGACGACCCCGGAAAGATCGAACATGACGATCTGAGCCTGCCGGAGAACGCGTCTCTGATCGCCGCGCGCGAGAAACTGCCCGCGGACAAACGCAATGACGACCCGCTGGTTTTCTCGACGCACCCCGATTTCCTGACCTTTCCGCCCGATGGCCCTCTGCGGCAGATCAGCATCCCCCAGATGCGATTGCTGAAAGAGCGCGCCCAGTACAAGCCGTTGAAAGGAAAGCGCCGCGTCTTCCTGATCGACCAGGCCGACCGTGCCGGCGAACAGGCCGCCAACTCGCTCCTCAAGACCCTCGAGGAACCGCCAGACCATCTGATCATCGTCATGACGGCGGAGAACGTTTACGACCTCCTGCCGACCATCCGCTCCCGTTCCGTAATGCTCAATCTGTCGCCCCTCACGAACGACGAGATGGAGGACTTTGCGCGTGCCCGTAAACTCGACGACGCGGAGCGGCGGATCGCGCTTTCCGGGGGAAGCCCCGGGCTTGCGGCTTCGCTCGACATCGGCCTGTTCCAGAAGCGTCGCGCGTCGATGCTGGCTTTGCTGAAAACGGGCGCCGGCATGGCCTCCTGGGCATCGTGGCTGCCGGTTTCCGAATCGCTGAGCCGCGGCAAGAGCGAAAAACTCGAACTGTATCTGAAACTCCTCTACGATCTGCTGCGGGACGTGATGGTCCTGCGCGAAGGAGGAACCGCGATTCGCAACTCCGATCTGCGAAGCGATCTCTCGGCGCTGGCGTCTCGCGTCTCGCGCAAATGGATCATCAATGCCGTAAAAGGCGTCGACGAAATCGCCGCGCTATTGCGGCGAAATATTCAGAAGTCGATCGCGCTGGACGGTTTGCTGATCCGAATGGCGGCCCGGTAACGCACGGTCCGAAACCGGCTTTCCGCCGGAAAGGGGTTTCGTTTCCGGCGGAACCCGTCCGCTACAATCGCAACAGTGCGCCGCGTCCTGCTTGTGGTGAACGTCTTGATTGCGCTCGCCCTGATCGGAGCGGGCGCTGCTTTCTATTGGTATCTCTATCGCGCGCTGCCCCAGACTGCCGGTACGATCCGGACACTCGTCCGCCAGCCCGTCGAGGTCAACCGTGATCGTCTCGGCGTTCCGCACATCAAAGCGGCAAGCATTGAAGATGCGTTGTTCGTCGAGGGATACACGGTCGCTGAAGACCGTATGTGGCAGATGGACATCCTGCGCCGGCTCTCGGCCGGCGAATTGTCGGAAGTTCTCGGCTCGGTGGCTCTCGAGGCGGATCGCGAATCGCGCAGCCTGCGTCTGCGGCGCATCGCGGAGTTGCAATATGCCTCGCTTTCGAGTGCCGATCGGGCGCTGTTTGCGGCTTACGCCCGGGGCGTGAACGCTTACATCGACTCCCACCACGGACGCTACGGTTTTGAATTCAGCGCGATTGGCTACGATCCCCGCCCGTGGAGTACCGTCGACAGCCTGCTCATCGGGCTGCACATGTTTCGGACTCTCACGAATAACTGGAAAACGAAGCTGATTAAGGAGCAGATGCTGCGTACCGGCGACCCTGAAAAAGTCACCCAGTTGTTTCCGGTTCGGGGCGGCCTCGAAATCCTGCCCGGGGGCGACATCCATCCGGGCTCGAACGCATGGGCCGTTTCGGGGAAGCATACGGCCACGGGCAAGCCCGTGCTTTCGAACGATACGCACCTGGAGTTCAGCAATCCCGGCATCTGGCATATGACGCACCTGCAGTCGCCCGGGCTGAATACCGCCGGTCTGGAACTGCCCGGCGTTCCTGGCGTGATTATCGGACACAATGACCGGATCGCCTGGGGCGTGACCAATCTCGGTTTCGAGACGCAGGATCTTTATATCGAGCGCATGGACATGCGCACCGGCCGCTATCTGTTTCAGAATCAGGTCCAGCAGGCCCAGCAGGAGCGCGAACTCATTCTTGTGAAGGACCGCGCGCCCGAACAGATGCAGACTTGGGTGACCCGGCACGGTCCGGTGTTCAGCACCGAGCAGGGCCGCGTGCTGACGCTCCGCTGGACTGCGGCCGACCCGTCTATTTTCCACGACGTCTTTTTCGATATCGACAAAGCTCGCAACTGGGACGAATTCAAAACGGCGATCTCCGAATTCGGCGGCCCGGGTCAGAATTTCGTCTACGCGGATGTGGATGGCAACATTGGCTATCACGCCGCCGGTAAACTGCCGATCCGCCGCGACTTCTTCGGCGACGTTCCGGTGGACGGTTCCTCCGGCAAATATGAGTGGGACGGCTATATTCCGTTCGACGAATTGCCGCAGGTCTACAACCCGCCGAGCGGGTTCGTTGTCACGGCGAACCAGAATCCGTTTCCGCCCGATTTCCCCTACCATGTGAGCGGTAATTTCGCCTCGCGATACCGTTCCCGCCAGATTCTCGACATGCTGGTCGCGAGCGGCAACAAGCTGAAACCCGAAGACGATCTGCGGATCGAAAAAGACGTTTACAGCGGTTTTCAGAAATTCCTGGCGCGGCAAGTGGTGGCCGCGTATGACAAGCGAGGCGCAACGAATCCCGTTTTCACCGGCGCCGTCGCCATGCTCCGCACCTGGGACGGCCAGATGGACAAGGATCGCCCGGAGCCGTTCATCACCACGCTCGCGTTCCAGTACATCCGAAAAGCCGTTGCCGAACGCGCGTCCCCCGGAAGCAGCGGCATCTATGACATCCAGCTTTCGTCCGCGATCATTGAGCGCATCCTCCGCGAGCGTCCCGGCGGCTGGTTCGCGGACTATAACGAGTTGCTGCTGCGCTGTTTCGCGGATGCCATGGAAGAAGGCCAGAGAATGCAGGGAGCGGACCCGAAACGGTGGCGCTGGGGCAAATACATGTTTATCGAGATACCGCACCCGGTCGCGGGCCGCATCCCCCTCGTCGGAAAGTATTTCAACATCGGTCCCGAGCCCATGAGCGGCGGATCCACCACGGTGAAGCAGACCACGCGCCGGCTTGGCCCGTCGGAGCGCATGGACCTTTCCCTGGCAAACTGGGACGATTCGCTTCTCAATATCCCGATCGGCGAGTCCGGGCATATTGCCTCGTCGCATTTCAAAGACGAATGGGACGCGTACTACAACGGTCGCAGTTTTCCGATGCAGTTCGGACGAGTGGAGTCGAAAGGCAGGGTGACGTTCGTGCCCGCCCGCTGAGAGAGTTTACGAGATTACGCGAAAACCGTACTCGTGCAATAACTGCCCCGAAGCACTGTAAAGCCGGGCAAAGTAATCTCCTGGCGAGAGTCTTTGCTCGATCCGGGCATTCTCGGCGGTTCCGGTCCAGATTCTGGATCCGGCGCCATCCACCACCTCGAGCCGGAACGGGCCGCCCGCGGTCGGCAGGTCGGACAGGCTCAGATCCAGTTCACGAGCGGCGTTTACTGCGGGCATCGCACTGCCCCGGATCGCTGTTAGCTGGAGCGACGCCACGGGTGCGTTCGGCGTGTTCGAGCCCGCCCGGAACACACCGATTCCGATGACGGCTACGCCCAGAGCGGTGGCCAACGCGAACTGCGGCCGCAGCATCCACGCCCATCCAGTCGGCTTCTCTCTGAACCCCGCGGATTGTTTTCTGAATTCGTCCCGAAACGCCAGCTCGACGGCTTCGATCTCGTCCAGGCGGTTCCTGCAGGACTCGCACAGCAACAGATGCTCCTCCACACGAACGAGTTCAGAGGCGGCCAGCCTTCCCAGAACGTATAACTCCAGCCGTTCCTCCGGTTCGTGCCCTAGCATATCCACTTGTTCTGCTCCTATCCGATAAAGTGCCTAGAGCAGAAAAAATTCTCAGTCTATTTTTCGCTGATTTTCTGAAAGCCGATGCCCGTTCGCCGCGCCAGTTTCTTTCCGATCTCGCCGAACCGCGCC
>DASZUZ010000082.1:0-2685 GCA_035547415.1 Bryobacteraceae bacterium
TCCCGGGGAGTGGGCATCGGAACTGAACGGCGCGAGCATCTGCTCTTATCCGCCGGAAGATATCGTCATCGAGGATTTCGGCCGCTTTCTGAAGAAGAAGGGCAAGAGCATGCTTTCCGAAGAGCGCGCGACGATTGAACCTTTTACGGCGTCGCTGCTCGACGGTGTCGATCTGCGCGAAACCATCCGGAACTGGCATGAGGGCAAGATCTACGTCCGGAATCTGCAGAAGATTCACGGCGAAGTCGGGTCCGTGATCGTGATCTTCGACGAGGATCGCGACGGCCGTTATAACTACATGACAACGTGGCTGGGCGAGCACCAGAACGAGTCCGATATGGCGTTCTATTCGACCCATCCGTTCGATCATCTGATCGGTCCCGGAATTGGACGCGCCGAATACGGCGGCTTCCTGATGAGCCTGCCCGCGCGCCGCATGTATGACGTGTGGGCCGATCCCGATTACGATTTCGCCGAGACGAAAGCCGAGCGGCTGCTGCTCGCGGGCATGGATTATTCGATCCAGAAGTACGTGGTTTACGTAGCCTCCAAACCGCCCCGCTCCGTCTTTCGGAACATCGCGGCGCGCTTCGGGCGAACGATCGTTTACATCCCCATTGGCCAGCTATCCCCGGTCACGATGAAGAAGATCCGGGTGGTTCATGTGCTGGACGGCTACGACAAGCGCGACTCAGCGAAAGAGTTCATCTGGTAAACCGCCGCAAAGACTCACGCTGACGCCAGCGCGAAGGCCTTCTCGACGCTGGCAAGGCTGGCATCCAGCCGCCGGATGAACTCGTCCACGTCGGAGCGGCCGATATTCATCGGCGGCGAGATCCGCAGCACATTGCCATAAAGTCCGCCGCGCCCCACCATGATGCGGTTCTCTCGCGCCGCTTCCATCACTTGCAGAGTGGCCTGGGTCGCGGGCGTTTTAGTACGACGGTCCTCGACGAGTTCAATCGCCAGCAGGAGCCCCATGCCCCGCACATCGCCGATGATCGGATGCCGGTCTTTCAGATCAAGCAGTTTTTCCTTCAGCCATGCGCCCGTTTCTTCCGTGTTCCGCAGGAGATTTTGCTCTTCGATGTATTCAATCACCGCCCGGGCGGCCGTGGTGACGACCGGGTTGCCCCCGAACGTCGAAATCGTGACGCCCTTCATCGCATCCGCCACCTCGGAGCGGGCGATTGTGACGCCGATCGGCAGTCCGTTCCCAAGGCCCTTCGCGCTGGTGATGATGTCCGGCTGAACGCCCCAGTGCTCGATACCGAACCACCTGTTCCCCGTGCGGCCCCATGCGGTCTGCACCTCGTCCGCGATAAAGATGCCACCGTAGTTGCGCACGATGTCGGTCACGATTTTGAAGTACTCTTTCGGCGGCGTGATGAAGCCGCCGACGCCCTGGATCGGCTCGGCGATCAGGGCCGCCACGTGGCCCGACGTGCTCGTGCGAATCACCTGCTCCATATCCTGCGCGCATTTCAGCTCGCAGGAGGGATATTCGAGGCCGAAGGGACAGCGGTAACAATACGCATTCACCGCATGGACCACCCCGGCCTGCGGCGGCCCGAGCTTCCAGGAAGACTGGCCCGTGAGCCCCATCATGCCCGAAGTCCGGCCGTGGTACGAATGTCGCAACGCGATGATTTCCGAAGAGCCGGTGAAACAGCGCGCGGCCAGAATCGCGGTCTCATTCGCTTCGGTGCCGCTGTTTGTGAAGAACGACTTGCGCAGCGCGCCTCCCGGTGTAATCTGCGCCAGTTTCCGCGCCAGCGCGATCTGCGGCTCGTTTGCGAACACCGTCGAGACGTGCTCCAGCCGGTCCATCTGCTCATGGACTTTCCGGTTGACCTGTTCATTGCAGTGGCCGACGCTGATCGTGACAATGCCGCCAAAAAAATCGAGGTACTGATTGCCGTCGGCGTCCCAGACGTACTGATCTTTTGCATGGGACACCACCAGCGGCTCTTTGAAGTAATGGAAGACCGCCGGGAAGAGAAATTCTTTCTGCGCGAGCAGGATTTCCTGTTTCGTCATGGGTTTGCCTGGAACAGACCTCCATGGTATCGAGAAAGAAATCGGAGCGGATGCGAAAGATCCTTGAGGGTGTTCCGCGATAATGAAGCTGCGTGGCGCGAGTCCTTCTGATTTCGACTTACGATCTGGGGCGCCAGCCGTTCGGGCTCGCTTCCCCGGCGGCCTGGCTTCGCGCCGAAGGCCACGAGGTACGAACGCGGGACGTGTCGCGCGAACCGCTGGATCCGGACCTCGCGGCGCAATCCGAGTGGGTCGCCTTTCACCTGCCGATGCATACCGCGACGAAAATGGCGCTTCCGCACATCGCGGCGGTGCGCGTCGCCAACCCGGCGGTTCGGATCTGTTGCTACGGACTGTACGCGCCGGTGAACGAGGAACTTCTGCGCTCGCTCGGCGTGGAGCACGTCATCGGCGGCGAATTCGAACGAGCGTTGGCTGACCTGATTGCCGGCCGGCGAGTTCCGGAGTTCCTGATTGTTCTTGACCGCATCCCGTTTCTAGTTCCCGACCGCGGCGGGTTACCCGCCCTCCATCGCTATGCGCACCTGCTCCACAATGGCGAACAGAAGATCGCCGGCTACACGGAGGCCAGCCGCGGATGTAAACATCTCTGCCGGCACTGCCCCATCGTGCCTGTCTATAACG
>DASZUZ010000083.1:0-3411 GCA_035547415.1 Bryobacteraceae bacterium
CCGGCAAATCGAAACTCAGCTCTTTTCCACCGGGCGCCAGTCGCAGCCGGGTCGCGCCCGACTGACAATCGATCGCCTGCAGAGTTCCTTCGACCTGCGCAGTCTTTTCGCCCGGGCGCGGCGCGAAAGCAACCGTGGATCGCGCTTCGATGAGGACAAGCAGACGGTTCAGGTTCTCGATGTCGGCCGGAGCCGTAGCCCATTTTTTCGCATTCTCCGCGCTCCTCCGGGCGCGGTCGAGATCTCCATTCCGGAGATATGCATAAGCAAGCGCCGCAAACACGACTCCCGCGCGATCCGGAGTTACTTTGTCGATCCGCATGAGCGTATCGATGGCCGCGGGAAAATCGCGCATGGCCACCTTCGTCAGGCCGAGTTGCAACAACGCATCGGTATAGCCGGGCTTGGAACGAATCGCCTGTTCAAGCGGAGGGATGATCTTGTCGGGCGGTTGCCGGAATGCCCGCTCCAGCGCGGCAAGTTCGACGCACATTTGCGGATCTGCGTCTCCCGACGAGAACGCGCGCTCAAAGTATTCCCTCGCTGACGCGGCGTCATTCCCGCGCAAAGCCAGATAGCCCAGAGACTCGTTCACTTCCGCCCGCTTCGGATCGAGTTGCGCCAGTTGCTCGTATTCCCGCTTCGCCTCGCTCGTTTTACCGATTGTGGCGAGCAGGTCCGCCAGCATGATCCGCGTGTCAAATGCGCTCAACGGCGAACTCTGCGGGGCATTTTCGAGTTTTCCCAGCGGCGCCTCGAAAATCCGGCCATAGAGGCGTTTGCGGTCAAGGTATTTGCGAAGGTCTTCAAATACCTGTTGGGAGGTACGGCCAAAGGCGACCTGACAAGCTTCGGCCGACGTTTTACCCTGATGAAGCGCCATCAGGAATTTCGGAAACCCCTGCTGATATTCGGGTGCGAGGAAAAGCATATGGGCCAGCGCCCAGCTTTCGGCGTAGAAAATTCCGGCGCGGTTTCCTTCGTTGTAAATCGGGGACCGCTCATTGACGGACGTCAAAGTGTCGAAGTCGAGCCACTGGCTGGTCTCCAGAGTCTTGACCCGGAGGGGTATCAGATCGCCGACCGCGACGCCGCCCCGAACTGGCCGAAGTGTCGAATAAACGTCCGCCCATCCTTCATTCAGCCAGGTCGGAATGCGCAGCCCGCTGTGGCGGATCAGCAGATGCAGATATTCATGGGTCCCAATCCCATAGCTTTCCGCGGTCGCGTCCTGCATCACGATGTAATCCCGTTTTCGACTGCTGGTAAAGTATGCGGCGGCGATCGAACTGGGAGCGTAGGGCCGAAGGTCTTCTTTCGAATTGAACGCAACGATGCGAACCGGGAATTGGTCCGCCAGCGGTACGGGAGATGCTTTCAGGAAGAACCCGCGCACCTGCTCGAAGTGAACCAGCGCTTCGCGTCCCGCTTTTTCGCCGCTGTCCGTGTATAACTCGAATCCTGGCGAGGCCAGCCGGAACCATGGTTCGATACCGGGAAGAATTTGCGGCGCCAGGAGAAGCAGCAGGGCGACATGGCGCATACGCACTTCGATCATACGGCGCCCGGCGGCGTAGCCGCGAGAGCGGAAAGGTAGAATCATTTTTCGGCGTTTCTACTGACCGGCGGGAACAAAACACGCCGCAACCGTCATTCCATGACGTATGCCGGTTTCTTTCGCACTGGAGGGCTGGATCGCCGTGCCGTTCCCGGCAGCCGGAAAATCGAAGACGGCCGGCGCCCGATCAACCGCGTTCGAGGCGGAAGCGATGCCGCATCTGGACGACGTCTTGCGCACCGCCCTCCGCATGACGGGGGACCGCGGCCGCGCCGAAGACGCCGTGCAGGAGACGTTTCTGCAGGCGTGGAAGTCTTTCGACACCTTCGAGCCGGGAACGAATTGCCGGGCCTGGCTGCTGCGAATCCTGTTCTATTGCGTCCACCACCAGCGGCGAAAGTGGTTTCGTTTTCCGAAGGCGGAAAACGACGATCTTCTCGAAGCCAGTCTTCCCGCTCCCGAGCCAATTCCCGAGACGCTGCGCGACGAGCAGATCCTGGCGGCGCTCGATGGCCTCCCGGCGGATTACCGCGCCGTCGTGGTTCTGGTCGATATCGAGGAGTTTGCCTATAGGGAAACGGCCGGGATTCTGCAGGTTCCGATCGGAACAGTGATGTCGAGACTGAACCGCGGACGCAGGCTCCTGCGGCAGAAACTGGGGGATCTGGCCCGGTCCTACGGAATCGGGAAAGGAGAAGCCCGATGATGTGCGCGGAGGTTGAGAATCGCCTTGACGTGTACATGGACCGGGAACTCGACCCGATTGCGGTCAACGAAATCGCAAGTCACCTGGAAGGCTGTGCGGCCTGTTCCAGTAAGCTGAGTCAGCGCGCGGCGTTCCGGAGCCGCCTTCGCGCCGCAGCGCGAAACGTGCCTGGGTCGGCCGATCTCAGGCGGCGGGTTCGTGCGCAAATCGGTTCGGAAGACCGAACTCCCCGCGCGTGGTCCTGGAGAACGATCGCTGTTGCGGCGGCGATTGTCCTGGCTCTGGGAGTTTTCTCCTGGCATACCGGACAGGACCGGTACATCGCCCGGGTTGAAGATCGGCTGTCTCCGATCATGCGGGTAGGACTGCGGGACCACATCCACTGCGCCGTTTTTCGGGCTTACCTGTTCCGTCCGCCCTCTCCCGCGGAAATGACCCGCCAGCTTGGCCCCGCCTACAGTGGCTTGCTGCCTGTGGTGGAGGCGCATGTTCCCAGCGGCTTTCGCGTCGTTCTGGCGCACCGGTGCAGTTACAAGGGAAGGAATTATGTTCACCTGATCGCTCGCGGCGGGAACCGGCTGATCTCCCTTGTGATTACGAAGCGTGGCGAGAGCGAGGCGTTCGAACGCGATTTGCGCGCGGTAGCGTCCGGGTCGGATCTCTCCGTCTATTCCTCGGATGCCCGGCCGTATAACATCGCCGGATTCGCAACGACGGGTTTTCTGGTGTATCTGGTGTCCGACCTCGGCGAGAAGCCAAATCTTGCTACGCTTGAGGCCCTGGCGCCCGCAGTGCGTCGCGTCTTACTATGATTCAGTACATCACATGCGCGTGACTCCAACTGGAACCACTCCGGAACACCTTCGTCTCGCTGAAGCGGAAGGTCGCAAGGTCCACTGGAAGCGATGGGGGCCCTATGTCAGCGAACGCGCCTGGGGCACCGTGCGCGAGGATTACAGCGAACACGGCACGGCGTGGGAATTCCTCTCGCACGATCATGCCCGTTCGCGCGCGTATCGCTGGAACGAAGACGGCATCGCCGGAATCTGCGATCGCCACCAGAAGATCTGTTTCGCCGTTGCCATGTGGAACGGCCGCGACCCGATTCTGAAAGAGAGACTGTTCGGCCTCACCGGCAACGAGGGCA
>DASZUZ010000084.1:0-2001 GCA_035547415.1 Bryobacteraceae bacterium
GACGGGCGCGGCGGCGCTCAGCCTCCTCGTATTCGCTTTCTGCGCCGTGAAGCTCGCACGGGCTCCGGTGTTTCTGGCTTGCGGCGCCCTGTTGTTCGTCGCGGGCAAGCCGGTTCCCCGCGCCCCCTTGCCGCCGCTGCCGCGCCTCTGGAAATGGATCTTCGGACTGGCATTCGCCTTTTACGCAGTGCTCTACTTATCGAACAGCCTGGCGCCGGAAATGAGCCCGGACGGGTCGGCCTATCATCTTGGACTCGTCGCCCGCTACTTCCGCCAGCATGGCTTCGAACGTCTCACCACCAACATGTACGGCAATCTCTCGCAGGGCATGGAGATGCTGTTTCTGTTCGCGTTCGCGTTTGGTCGGCACTCGGCGGCGGCTACCGTTCACAGCCTCTTCCTGTTCACGCTTCCGTTGCTGATCCTGAATTTCGCGAGAAGAACAGGTCATCCTCGCGCGGGGGTCTGCGCCGCGATACTCGTGTACCTTTCACCTGTCGTTGGCATCGATGGCGTCAGCGCCTATAATGACGTCGCCCTTTCCACGGTCGCTTTTGCGATGTTCTACCTTCTCGAGATCTGGCACCAGGAGGGCGATGACCGTCTGCTGATTCCGGTCGGACTGCTGGCCGGCTTCTGCTTCGCAATCAAATACACAGGGATCGCGGCCCTTCTGTACGCGCTCCTGATCGTTCGAAAGAAAGCGATCAGAATCGTCGTGCCGGCGGCTGCCATCGCACTTCCCTGGCTCGTGAAGAACTGGATATGGGTCGGCAATCCCTTTTCACCTTTCCTGAACCGCCTCTTTCCCAATCCGTTCATCCATGTCTCTTTCGAGGAGAGCTACCGGCGCTATCTGACCACTTATTCTCTTCCGAGCCTGAAACCTCTGTTCTGGATTGTCACAGTCTCCGGGCAGCTCGGTGGACAGGTCGGTCCGCTGTTTCTGCTCGCTCCGGTCGCCCTCATGAGCCTGCGTACTCGCGTGGGGCAGCGTTGTCTTCTTGCCGCGCTCGTTTTCCTGATTCCCTATCCGCAGAACATCGGCGCAAGATTCCTGATTCCCGCTTTGCCATTTCTCGCACTGGCGATCGCGCTTGCGTTGGAGTTCTCGCAGGCTGCCACCGGACTCCTCGTCGTCGCGGCGGCGGTACTCGCGTGGCCTCGAGTCATTGATCGTTACCGCGCGCCCGCCGGGGGCTGGCAAATCACCACAATGCCCTGGCAGGCGGCACTGGGCATTGTTCCCGAAGAAACATATCTCACGCGCCGTTCGTCCGATTATGTCTTCGCGCAAAAAATCAACCAGCATGTTCCGAAAAACAAACGGATCTGGAGTTCGCGTCCGCTACCCGAGGCGTGGATCGATCGCGATGTACTTGTCTACTATTACTCGGCCGAAGGGGAGTCCATTGAAGACGTTCTTCTGACGCCGTCGGTCAAGGACATGCAGCCACTCTGGGATCTGCGGTTCACTTTCCCTTCCCGCAGGCTGACGCACCTGCGAGTCCTCCAAACCGCCGCCAGCGGCAGCGATATCTGGAGCATCGGCGAAGCGCGGTTCTATGATGGCGACCGCGAGGTGGAACCGTCGCGCGCCAGCGCGGTTCCCTTCCCCTGGGACATTGGACTCGCTCTCGACCACAACCCCGTCACGCGCTGGCGGTCGTGGGAATCGATTCGATCTGGCATGCATGTGGACTTTGACTTCGCCGGGCCGGTCCAACTGGATCACGTGGATCTCTACTGCTCCCACGACCAGTGGAAGGTCAATCTCCGCCTCGACGGCATCGATGCCGGGCTCCAGCAGATCCACAACCAGCCAACCGGCGATCTGCGGCGTCTCGCCACCAGGACCGTGAAGGCCCGCGGCATCGATTACCTTGTGATTGGGGGCGAGTTTACAGGTTCGGCCGACATTCGGAAAAATCCGCGACAGTGGGGTCTCCGGCTGGTGGCCGAACAGGGTTCAGATAGACTCTACGAAATTCAATGAGCAAC
>DASZUZ010000085.1:0-6474 GCA_035547415.1 Bryobacteraceae bacterium
GTGACAATTTCCCGGATCGCCCTTTCACGGGGTGCGGGTCGTCGTGTGCGGCCGGACGCGATCTCTTTTCTTGAAAAGGTGAATTCAATTTGAAAAACGAGGTTCCGCAATGAGGGGCCAGAGCATTCGCACAGCAGTAGCACTTTTACTCTGCGCGGCCGGGCTCGGACTCGCTCAGAATACTAACTCCGGTGAAATCCGTGGTACTGTGACCGACGCGTCGGGATCCGTTATCCCTGGTGTTTCGGTAGTCGTCCTCGCGACGGACACGGGAGTTTCCAAGCAACTCAGCACCAATGCCGCCGGCATCTACGACGCGGTTTCCATTCTCCCCGGCAAGTACAAGATCACGTTCAGCAAAGGCGGCTTCGGCACCCTGGTTCGTGATGGCATCGACCTTCGCGTCGGGGCGATCACCGTGGATGCCCAGCTGAACGTCGGCACCACATCGCAGCAGGTGGAAGTCACGGCGGAAGCGCCGCTTCTGAAGACCGAAACCGGTGAACAGGCGACGTCCCTGCAGTCTGAATCGATGGCGCAGCTCCCCCAGGTGGGCGAAAACTGGGCGAACTTCACGAAGTTGCTGCCCGGCGCTTCCGGCTCCGGCACGGGTGTCGCGGTCAACGGCAATCTTCCGTACTATGCGAACTTCCTCGCCGACGGTGGATCGACCACGCTGCCGCACAGCGCCAACGTGGACGTCTCCACGTTCGAAACCGTAGCCGAAGTCCAGATCAACACGTCGAGCTTCTCGGCGCAGTACGGTATCGGCGGCGCGGTGTTCAATCAGATCAGCAAGGGCGGAACGAACTCGTTCCACGGCGCTGCATATGAGTATTTCCAGAACAACGCCCTGAATGCCCGCAGCTTCTTCTCTTCGAAGGTCGCGAACCTCCGCTACGACAACTTCGGCGGTTCCATCGGCGGACCGGTCATTAAGAACAAAATGTTCTTCTATTTCAACTATGACCAGACCGTCAACAAGTCGGTGAATTATCCGTTCTACACGTTCCCGACCGACGCCATGAAGGGCGGCGACTTCTCGAATCCGGTCTTCCCCACGATCTACGATCCGGCGACTCTGAGCAATGGCGTGCGCACGGCATTCCCCGGCAACATTATTCCGACCAGCCGGCTCGATCCCGTCGCGCAGAAAATCCAGTCGTTTTATCCGTCGCCGAACCTTCCGGGCTTCGCGAACAACTGGCAGGGCCCCATTACCAGTTCCTCGCCGTTCCGGAAGTACTTCGGGCGACTGGACTACAACATCACGGACAGCAACCGCCTGACCGTCTCGATCACCGAGCGCGACAACCCGGGCCACACCTATTCGCCCGTTTGCCCCGTGAACTGCTACAGCGGCGACGTGGCCAGCGTCAACTCGCAGATCTCCGACGTCTGGACCATCTCCCCCTCGATTGTCAACGAAGCTCGCTTCGCCTACACGCGGCAGGGCAACTACTTCATTCCCGATACCCTCGGCGGCGGTTATCCCTCAAAACTGGGCATCGCCTATGCCAAAGCCGACGTCTTCCCCAACATCAACATCCAGGGCGCCATCGGCGCAAACTCGACGCTCGCCTCGGGCACGAACGCAATCTACGCCGAGAACAGCTTCGATCCGTCCGACGTCCTGACGATGATCAAGGGCAAGCACGTTCTCAAGTTCGGCGCCGAACTGCAGGCCGTGCAGGATAACTCCACCCCGTGGGGCAATATTCAATCCGCCGCTCTCACATTCAACGGCGTTTTCACCAAGCAGTCGCCGTCCAGCACGGCGAAGCAGATCGGCTACGCCGACTTCCTGCTCGGTCAGGTTTCCTCGTGGGGCGCGAACAACACACCCATCGTCGGCGCACGCCAGAAGACCCCTGAGTTCTTCGTTCAGGACGATTTCAAAGTGCTGCCGAACCTGACTCTGAATCTGGGTCTCCGCTATGAGTGGCACCGTGGATGGAACGAGATCGGTGGTCGCCTCGCGACCTTCGACCCGACCATCATCAATCCGGTTACCAACACACCCGGCGCCACCTGGTTCCAGGGCGCCAACGGACGCAATTCGCTGGAAGCTCCCGTGAACGTGTTTCTGCCTCGCGTCGGATTCTCATGGTCGCCGAAAGCGAAATGGGCGATCCGCGGCGGCTTCGGCATTTACAGCTATGGCTGGAGCGTCGACACCTACGCGGGCGTCGCGGAAGGCGTTGGCTCCAACAGCCAGGGCTCTCTCACCAACGTGGACCAGTTGAACCCGGTATTCGTTCTCTCGAATCCGAACCCGCCGCTCAACTACGTCGGCCCGTCCCGTTCGCCCTCGGCCTACAACGGCCAGAACGTGGGCTACGCGCCGTATCATACTCCGGTCGCGCAGAACTACCAGTGGAACTTCAGCATTCAGCGTGAATTGCCCGCGGGAATGGTGGCGGAAGCCGCCTACGTCGGCAGCCACGGCAAGAATCTTTCGTTCCCGGTGGACATCAACCAGATCCCGGTGAACCAACTGGGCCCCGGCAGTTCGGCTCAGATTCAGGCCAACCGGCCCTATCCGCAATACAACGCGATTAACGGCAACACCTTCAACGCCGTTTCCAACTACGACTCGATGCAGCTTTCGCTGCGCAAGCGCTTCACGAACGGCGTCAGCTACGACCTGAACTACACCTGGTCCAAGTTCCTCGATGAGCAGGATTCTTCCGGCTGGGGCGGTCGTGGCGGCAGCCAGTATTATCAGAACGCGTATAACCCGGGCATCAACTATGCGCTCTCGAACTTCGATATCCCCAACGCTTTCAAAGGCGACGTTGTGTACCAGTTGCCCGTGGGCAAGGGTAAGAAGTTCGTCGACCGGGGTGGCGTTCTCGATGCCGTGATCGGTGGATGGCAGGCTTCGGTGATCTTCGTCGCCAACTCGGGCACGCCGTTCACGCCCATCATGGCGTCGAACTCTTCGACCGGTGCGCTGGCAGGTACGCTGTATCCCAACCTGGTCGGCAATCCGAGCCTGTCGAATCCCAACGTCAACGCGTGGTTTAACACGGCGGCGTTCGCGCAGCCCGCGGCATATACTTTCGGCAACTCCGGAAGAAATATTCTGCGGGGACCTGGAATGTCGGATATCGACTTCTCGATGGGCAAGAGCTTCCGTATGCCGAAGCTTGAAACCCACGAACTCCAGATCCGCATCGATGCGACCAACGTCATCAACCACCCCAGCTTCGCGAATCCCAATGCCACCATTGGAAACACGAACGCCGGAGTGATCAGCGGCACCACGGTCAACGGCCGCACGATTCAGCTCGGCGCCCGTTACTCGTTCTAAGCAAAGCAGTATCCGGAGGACGGCACGCTCTTCGCCGTCCTCCGGGCAACCTCTCGATACCCTGTAAACATGAGTTCCCAAAGACTGATCCTCCTCGCGATCGGCCTTTTCCTCCTTACCGCAGTCGATTCCTTCCCGCAGTCCGCCTCCCCGGCTCAGCAGATTGCGGCGCACGCAAGCCAGGCGCAGCAGTTCCTGAAGAACAACCGCCCGGATCTCGCCGCCCGCGAATATGCCGCGATCGTCGCCCTCGACGCCAATAACCTCGAAGCCCACACCAATCTCGGCGTCCTCTTCTACTTCAATGCCGATTACGCGAAGGCGGCTCCGCAACTTCGCGCCGCGTTGAAACTCCGCCCGGATCTCTGGAAGATCGAAGCCCTCCTCGGCATGGCCGAAAAGCGGCTCGGCCAGATCGCCGAAGCCACCGCCGATCTCGAAAAAGCCTTCGCAAAGATCGACGAACAGAAACTGAAGATCGAATCCGGGATGCAGTTGATTGAGATCTACTACGCTTCCCACGATCTCGATAAGGCCGCCGCCGTGGTCAGCGTGCTGCGGCAGATCAAACCCACGGACCCCGACATTCTCTACGCAGCCCACAAAATCTACGCCGATCAGGCGGACGAGACGATGCTGAGCCTCGCCATGGCCAGTCCCGAATCGCCGCGCATGCGCCAGATGATGGGCGACGAACTCGCGCGCCAGGGCAATATCGAAGGCGCGATCAGGAACTATCGCGACGCGCTCAAAGCCGATCCGCACCTGCCCGGCGTTCACTTCCGGCTGGCGGAAATGCTCAACAACTCATCCGGACCGACGGATCGGAAAGCCGCGGAGAAGGAATATATGGCCGCCCTCGTGGACGATCCGCGGGACGCGAAATCAGAGACGCGGCTGGGGGAAATCGCATTCGGCCGGTCCGACCTGAAGGGCGCGTCGGCCCATTTTTCGAAAGCGGTCGAGTTGCAGCCCGACGACCCCGACGCCAATCTGGGCCTTGCAAAAACGCTGATGTCGATGCAGGATCCGAAGAAAGCCGCTCCGTATCTCGAACGCGCCGCAAAGCTCGATCCTTACAACGCGGCAATCCATTTCCGCCTGGCATCCCTTTATCGCGAGACGGGCCGCGCCGCCGATGCGGATCGCGAAATCGCCGAATTCAAACGCCTCCGCGCCATGAAAGACAAGCTGACGCAGGTCTACCATGAAATGCGCCTGAAACCGGGAAAACAGGAAGAAGACGTCAAATAACGCTTTCCCCGCCCTCGCGGATTCTCGATACAATAATCCGCCATGAGGCGTAGAGACTTTCTTGCGCTCAGCGCCGTAGCCGCTTTGCCGGTCCGCCGGGCAGGCAAACCCGAGATTGTCTTCAAGTCCCCCGGCCCCCATCCCAACGGCTTGCAGGCCACGGAAGCCGGGCTCTGGATCATCGATCAGAGCCCGGGCAGCAAGGCGTACCTCGTGAGTTACGAGGATGGAAAGGTTCTCCGCTCGTTCGAAACGGAGACCGACCGGTCGAGTGGCATCACTTTCGATGGCCGGAGCCTTTGGATCGGGTCGACCTACAGCCGTGAAATTGTCCGCGTGGATGCCATGACGGGCAAAACGATGGAGCGGCATTTCACCCCCGGAGCCGGCGTGATCTACCGGATGGCCGGCGATCCACCCGCCCGGAGTAGCCCGCTCGCGAAACCGGCCCCCAAACCGGCATCGGGCCCGCCACCCCCGCCGGACTCCAAAGCCCCGGGAACCGGCGCGCACGGTCAGGAGTGGCGCGACGGCTATCTCTGGATGGTAGTCCCGCCCTCGCGCGAGGTATATCAGGTGGACCCGAAGACGTGGGTCGTCCAGAAAAAATTTTCCACGGCGGGAAACAGACCGCATGGGATCGGCTGGGAAGACCGATATCTCTGGGTGACCGACAGTAACCTCAACGCTTTCTTCAAACACGATCCCGAGACCGGCCAGATGCTGGAAAAGATTCAGCTTGCCGGCTCCGATCCCCTGCCCCACGGCATGACGATCCATAACGGCTGGCTCTGGTATTGTGACGACGTGGGAGTGATCTGCCGGCTGCGCCTGCGGGGTTCACCGATTGCTTACACTCCCGGCTCAGGCGATAATGGGTACATTCTGAGAAATGCGAAAACGCCCCGGCGCGTAATCGATGAAATAAGGAGAATTGCTTGAAGCGCGCTGGATCGGATGACACCCTTCGTTGTTCCTTTTGTCATAAGAGCCAGGACGTTGTTGGCAAGCTGATCTCCTCCCCCAGTGATTACCCGCGGGCATACATCTGTGACGAGTGCATCGCTGTCTGCAACTCGATCCTCGAAGACGACAAGCCGGAACCGGCTGCTACAGGTCCCCACAAAATACCGAAGCCGCTCGAAATCAAGGACTTCCTGGATCAGTACGTCATCGGGCAGGAGGCCACCAAGCGCAAGCTGGCGGTAGCGGTTTACAACCACTCGAAACGCATCCACATGAACCGGATGCGGAATTCCGAGATCGAGCTCGCCAAATCGAACATCCTGCTGATCGGGCCGACCGGAACCGGCAAAACCCTGATGGCGCAGACCCTGGCGCGGGTTCTCGACGTTCCTTTTGCAATTGTGGACGCCACCACGCTGACCGAGGCCGGCTACGTCGGCGAGGACGTGGAAAACATCATCCTGAAGCTCCTCCAGGCGGCGGACGGCGATGTGCAGCGTTGCCAGCAGGGCATCATTTACATCGACGAGATCGACAAGATCTGCCGGAAAGACGAAAATCCGTCGATCACCCGGGACGTCTCCGGCGAAGGTGTGCAGCAGGCGCTGCTCAAAATCCTGGAAGGTACGGTCGCCAACGTTCCGCCGCAGGGCGGGCGCAAACATCCGCACCAGGAATTCACGCCGATCGACACCACGAACATTCTATTCATCTGCGGCGGTGCGTTCGTCGGCCTCGAGAAAATCATCGCGAGGCGGGTCGGCAAGAAGTCGATGGGATTCCACCAGGACGAAGCCAGCCGGGAACAAATCAAAACGATTGGCATCAGCGATCGCCGGGACATCGACCTTCTGCGGCACCTGCAACCGCACGACCTGATCAAATACGGCTTCATCCCCGAGTTCATCGGCCGTCTCCCGGTTGTGGCGACGCTGGAA
>DASZUZ010000086.1:0-1544 GCA_035547415.1 Bryobacteraceae bacterium
TTGCGGTGTGGCGGGCGCTGATGGCGATCCCGTACGGCCAGACGGCGAGTTATCGGGATATCGCCGTGGCGGTCGGGAGGCCGAAAGGGTTTCAGGCCATCGGACAGGCGAATACGCGGAATCCGATTCCGATTATCGTGCCGTGCCATCGCGTGATCAACGCGGACGGTTCGTTGGGCGGGTATGGAGGCGGCGTGGACCGGAAACGCGCGCTGCTCGAAATGGAACGAAGATATGCTCAGTGACGCCGCGAAACAGCAGCTTGAAGAGAAAGGGTATTTTGCTTTCCCCGGATTTCTTTCGCCCGAGGAGGTGGAGAAGTTCCGGGAGAAGGTCGAGGAAGTTTTCGCCGCGGAAGGGGACCGGGCAGGGGCTGAATTCAAGATGGAGCCGGGCACGCGGCGGCTTGCCAACATGGTGGACAAGGGCGAGTTGTTCGAGAAGGTCATCGAGACGCCGGAAGTGCTGGAGTGCATGGCGGCGGTGCTCGGTCCGGATTTCAAGCTGAGCAGTCTGAATGTGCGGTCGGCGAACCCGAACAGCAATTGCGGGCAGCCGCTGCACGCCGATAGCGGTTTGTTGCCGGATGAGCGCGGGAATTCCGTGTGTAATTCGGTCTGGATGCTGGACGATTTCACCGAGGAGAACGGCGCGCTGCGTGTGGTTCCGGGATCGCACCGGTGGGGACGGCTGCCCGAGCCGGGCGCGAAGGTGGATGGCGAGGTTCTGGTCACCGGGAAGGCCGGCACTGTGGTGGTGATGAACGCGCACATGTGGCATGGCGGGACCGATAACCGGACGGACAAGCCTCGGCGCGCGATGCACGTTTATTACACGCGGGCGGATATGCCGCAGCAGCAGTATCAGAAGGCGATGGTCCGGCCGGAGGTGCAGGCTCGATTGAGCCCGCTCGGCCGGAAGTTGCTGGCGCTCGATGATCCTCGGAACGATGAGCTGAGCGCGACGGGGTCCGGCCGGAGCGGGTTCTTGAAGTAGGGCGGAAGACGCCGAGCAGAAGCTCGGCGGCAGGGCGGAAGCCCTGGCCCCACATCAACGCTGAGAGGCCAGGGGTATAGAGAGTCTTTAGAGGCCGTGTTTCTTTAAGAACTGGTGGATGGCTGCGTAGACCTGCACGTTCTGTTCGGCGGTGAAGCCTCCGTGGTGTCCGCCGGGAACCGTGAAGAGTTCGTTGGGGACTCCCGCTTTGTCGAGCGCGGCTTTGAGGCGGACGCTGTGCTGGTAGGGGACCGTCGGGTCGGCGTCACCGTGGATCATCAGGATCGGGGGGAGTCCGCTTCGCACGTATTCGAGGGGCGAGACTCGCTTCGCGATCTCCTCGCGGTTCGGGGCGGCGCCGAGCCACTGTACCGCATAGGACTTGCGATTCGCGCCGTCGAGCAGATCGTTTACGTCGGTAATTCCGTACCAGTCGACGATGGCAGCGACTTTCGGCAGCGGCACGCCGGGGCATTCGCGATCGAGTCCGGCGGATTCGGGGATCATGCCGGTGGTGAGGGCGAGGTGGCCGCCGGCGGAGTCGCCGG
>DASZUZ010000087.1:0-5909 GCA_035547415.1 Bryobacteraceae bacterium
ATCCTTGGGCATCACGCGATACCCGAAGCGTTCGAGTTCGAGTTCGCGAATAATGCGGTCCTGCAGAAGGCTGACGAGATACGCGCCGGTGGAGACGCGATAACCGGGCCAGAGTTCTTCCGTTACCGCACAGCCGCCGAGCATCTCGCGGCGCTCCAGCACGACAACTTTCCTGCCAGCGCGGGCAAGGTACGCGGCCGTGACCAGTCCGTTGTGGCCGCCGCCGATGACAATGGCATCGTAGCGGGATGCCATCTAGTCCGGCTGCCTCTTGAAAGCGAGCACGGCAAGCGGCGGGATGGTGATTGAAATCCTGCAGGGACGATGATGGTGCGGGATCGCCTCCGCCATCACGCCCCCGCCATTCCCCATGTTGCTGCCGCCAAAGATATCGGCGTCAGAATTGAGAATTTCGCGATAGTAACCGCGCTCCGGCACGCCGATGGAATACGCTTCGCGCGGCGTCGGAGTGAAGTTGCACACGAAGATCACATATTCCGATCGCTTCTCCGCATAGCGAACGAACGAAATGATCGATTTCTCGACGTCCGAGATGTCGATCCATTCGAAACCGGAGTAATCGAAATCAACCTGGTAAAGCGCGGGCTCTTCGCAATAGACGCGGTTCAGTTCCCGGACGAACGTCTGCAGACCGGCATGCGTGGAAAACTGCAGAACGTGCCACGGCACGGAGGAGTTGCTGTTCCACTCCTCGTGGACGCCAATCTCCGAACCCATGAAGAGCAGTTTTTTGCCCGGATGCGCGTACATGTATGCCAGAAACGCGCGCGCGTTGGCGAACCGCTGCCACTCGTCGCCCGGCATTTTCGAGAGAAGCGACCGTTTGCCGTAGACGACTTCGTCGTGCGAGATCGGGAGGACGAAGTTCTCCGAAAACGCATACAACATGCTGAAAGTGATGTTGTTGTGATGGTATTTGCGGTAGATGGGATCGACGCCGAAGTAGTGCAGCATGTCGTGCATCCACCCCATGTTCCACTTCATGGTGAAACCCAGGCCGCCCGCATAGACGGGACGTGAAACCGCGGGGAACGACGTGGACTCTTCCGCGATGGTGAAGGCGCCCGGAACAGTGTGCGCGAGTTCGTTGAAGCGCCGCAGGAAGTCGATGGCCTCGAGGTTTTCGCGGCCGCCGTAGCGGTTCGGGATCCACTCGCCTTCCTTCCGCGAATAGTCCAGATAAAGCATGGAGGCGACGGCATCCACGCGCAGACCATCGATGTGATACTTCTTCAGCCAGAAGAGCGCGCTGGTCGTGAGAAATTCACGTACTTCGTTGCGACCAAAGTTAAAGATCAGAGTGCCCCAGTCGAGGTGCTCACCCTGGCGCGGATCGGCATGCTCGTAAAGCGCGGTGCCATCGAAAAACGCGAGACCATGCGCGTCCTTCGGGAAATGCGCGGGGACCCAGTCGACAATCACGCCGATGCCCTCGCGATGGCACGCGTCGACGAACATCATGAAGTCCTCCGCGCTGCCGAACCGTGACGTGGGCGCGAAGTAGCCGATGACCTGATATCCCCAGGAGCCGGAAAAGGGATGTTCCTGAATGGGCAGAAGTTCGATGTGCGTGTAGCCCATCCGCTTCACATATTCGACGAGCTTGACGGCGAGTTGCCGGTAAGTGAGCGGTTCGCCGGCGGGCCCCCTCATCCACGATTCGAGATGGACTTCGTAGATGGAGATGGGCTCTCGCAGCCACCTGCGCGCGGCGCGATCCGCCATCCATTGAGCGTCGCCCCATTGATAAGTGTCGAGACTGGTGACGATCGATGCCGATTTCGGCGGCACCTCGCTCTGAAAGGCATATGGATCCGCCTTCAGTTGCTGATACCCCATGTGTTTTGAACGGACGAAGTACTTGTACTCATCGCCCGCTCTGGCTCCGGGAACGAAGATCTCCCAGACGCCGGCATTGCGCAGACGCATCGGGTGGCGGCGGGTGTCCCAATCGTTAAAACTGCCGACCAGCGTCACATTCGCGGCATTCGGGGCCCATACGGCGAACCGGACGCCGTCGACACCGTCGATCGTCGCAAGATGCGATCCGAATGACTCCCACGCTTCATTCAGCGTGCCCTCGGAGTGCAGGTGCAGATCGAAGTCGCTGATGATCGTGCCGAAGCGGTACGGATCTTCCAGCGTCTGCTTGTTGCCGTGCCAGTCTTCGATTCCGATCTGGTAGGCGCCGGGTTCGCGCTTCAACTCGGCCACGAAAAATCCATCGCGATGCCGTTTTTCCATCGGGACGGTCCGCGCGTCGAGCAGCACGCACGCGGACTTTGCCTGCGGCAGAAACGCCCGGATCTCCCAGTCCGTTTTGCCTTTTTCGACATTGATGGGATGCGGCCCCAGGACGTTGAAGGCGTCGCCGTGATATCCCCCAACGATTGCTTCCATTTCGGCTGCGTTCATGGGAACTTCGATTATATGGCCCTGACTGAGCTTCATCTCCATCTTGAAGGTACCGTAGATCGCGAAACCATCCTCATGCTCGATCCATCGCTCACACGCGAAGCCGCGGACCGGATGTGGGCCTTTGCCGATTTCGCCGGTTTCATCGAGTGCTTCAAGTTCGTCGCGCAGAGGCTCCGCGGGCCGGAGGATTACGCGCTGATCGTGCGGCGCATGTTCCAATCTCTCGCGCGGCAGGGCGTGGGGTATGCGGAGGTGACGCTGGCGGCCGGAGTGATTCTCTGGCGCGAGTTCGATTTCGATGCCGTCTGGCGGGCCATTCGGGAAGCGCAGAAGGAAGAGTTCCAAAAGACGGGGATCGAAGTCTGGTGGAACCTGGATGCGATCCGGCAGTTCGGGCCGGATCACGTCATGGAGGTGGCGAGGCTGGCGTCGAAGTATGTGGACGACGGGGCGATTTCATTCGGGATCGGAGGGGACGAAGTTCGCGGGCCGGCGCGGGAGTTTCGGGAGGCCTATTGCTACGCCCGCGACGCGGGGCTCCGGCTCACGGCTCACGCGGGAGAAACCGATGGACCGGATTCCGTTCGCGAGGCGCTCGAAATCGGGGCAGAACGGATCGGGCACGGGATCCGCGCCGCGGACGACCCGGAACTGATGGCGCGCCTGCGGGAGGAGAATATTCCGCTGGAAGTGTGCATCACCAGCAATGTGAAGACGGGCGCGGTGGGATCTCTCGAAGAACATCCGGTGCGGAAGTTATATGAGGCCGGCGTGCCGATCACTCTGAATACGGACGATCCGGGCATTTTCGACACGGATCTTCGAACGGAGTATTCGGTCGCGCGGGACATTTTCGGATTCAGCGAAGCGGAGTTGTTCCACATTCAGCGGACAGCCGAACAGTCCCGGTTCCGGCACTGAAAACGGCGCGGGCATTCCGCTACACTGGGCGAAACCGCTATGCGCGCCCGACTTTCGCTCGTTCTTTTTCTGTGCGGCTCCATGCTTGCCGTGAAGCGCGGGGTGACGCCGGAAGACTACTTCGCGTTCCGGAACATCAGCGATCCGCGACTCTCGCCCGACGGTTCGCGTGTCGCCTTTGTGATCGGCACGGTCGATCAGAAGAAGAACCGGCGCGTCACTTCGATCTGGATGGTCCCGACGGACGGTAGCGCGGCGCCCCGGCGGCTCAGCGCGGAAGGGTTCAGCGCCGGTTCGCCGCGATGGAGCCACGACGGAGCAAAGCTGGCGTTTCTATCGAGCCGGAACACCGAAGGAGGCGCCCACCCGCAGATCTACGTGCTTCCGATGGATGGCGGCGAAGCGCAGGAAGCCTCTCATCTCAAGAACGGCGTCAGCGTATTTCAGTGGTCGCCGGACGGGCATCGATTTGTGGCCGTGAGCCGTTCCGGTCCGAGCGATGCGACATCACCGTCTGAACGTCCGAGCGACGTGCGCCACTATAAGCACATCTCCTATAAATTCAACGACAGCGGCTGGTTCGACGATCAGCGGAGCCATCTTTGGATCGTCGACGCCGCCAGCGGAACCGCGAAGCAAATCACGTCCGGCGACGACTGGAACGACACGGATCCGCAATGGTCACCGGACGGAACCCGGATCGCCTTCGTGTCCGACCGCAGCGGCAAGGAATACGACGACAGCCACAACAAAGACGTCTGGGTGATTTCGGCAGAGGGCGGTCCGCTGACGAAGATTTCGGACCATGCTTACGACGATAATCAGCCGCGCTGGTCGCCGGATGGAAAGCGGATCGCCTTCGCCGGTCAGACCACTCGCCGGGAACTGCCGAAGCTCTATCTCGCGGCATCGGCGGGCGGGGCGTCGAGACTGGCGGCGGACAACCTGGATCTGATCCCCGGAGAACTCACTTGGGGACCGGACGCGAACGAACTGCGCTTCGATACCGGCGTGAAGGGTACGTATCAGGTATTTCGCGTCGATCTCGCGACGCGCAAGGTCATTCCGGTCACGGCGGGAGAACGGGCGGTGCGCGCCTTCGATATCAACAAGCGTGCGGGGAAAA
Source organism: Bryobacteraceae bacterium (assembly GCA_035547415.1). GTDB lineage: Bacteria > Acidobacteriota > Terriglobia > Bryobacterales > Bryobacteraceae > BOG-234. The sequence continues at coordinate 4,487 of DASZUZ010000087.1, forward strand.
TGGTTTATCTCGCGAATGATTTCCGCGATCCGGACGATCTGTACGTTTCCGATATCAACGGCAAAGGCGAGCGGCAACTGACGCATCTGAACGCGTCACTCTGGGAAGGGCTGGACCTCGCGACTGTGGAACGGATGCCTTACAAAAGCTCAGACGGCTGGGACATTGACGGTTTTCTCGTGAAGCCGGTGGGCTGGGCGCCGGGCAAGAAGTATCCGATGATCCTCAGCGTTCACGGCGGTCCGGCCGGCCAGTATGGCGTCGACTGGTTCCACGAGTTTCAGGTTTACGCGGCGAAAGGGTGGGCGGTGTTTTACTGCAATCCGCGCGGATCGACCGGTTATGGCGAGAAGTTTGAACGCGGCATCGTCAACAACTGGGGCGGCATGGACTATCAGGACATCATGGCGGGCGTGGATGCGGCGCTGAAGAAGTATCCATGGATCGATACCGACCGGCTCGGCGTGACGGGCGGCAGTTACGGCGGCTTCATGACGAACTGGATCGTGAGCCACACGGATCGATTCAAAGCGGCCGTCACGCTGCGCAGCATCTCCAATTTCATCAGCGACGACGGCACGCGTGACGGCGCGTACGGGCATGAAGACGATTTCAAGGGATTCCTGTTCGACGACTTCGATCAGTACTGGAATGCGTCTCCCCTGAAGTACGCGAAAAACGTGAAGACGCCGACCCTGATTCTGCACTCGGACAACGACTTCCGCGTTCCGCTCGAGCAGGGCGAGCAGTGGTTTCGCGCTCTGAAACACTCCGGCGTCAACACGGAACTCGTGATCTTCCCGCGTGAAAACCACAACCTGACGCGAACGGGCGAACCGAAGCATCTGGTGGAGAGCCTGAACTGGCAGTTGTACTGGTTCGAAAAATATCTGATCGGCGATGCAGGACCAAAAGCGCCCGATGGCCTGTAAAGCCGGGCGCTTTATACGACAACAGTGATCCGGTTGGATTCGAGCTGGCCACCACCGGACGGCGGTTCGCAAGCTGCGATGACGCTGTAGCTTCCCTTCGCCGACATCGAGAAGATCGAGCCGATCGGAATCAGCGCCTCGGTCGCCTCACCGGGAGCGAGGGAAACGTCAACCCGTTCGGTGTTCCGTTCGGGCTTCAGCAACTGACGGCCGAACGGACTCATCGGGACCGGCGTTCCATCCGGTCCCGCGATTTCGATCCGGTAGAAGAACAGCCAGCCCGGGACGCTGAATCGTTTCGGTTCGGCGCTCACGTTGCGAAGGGCCACGGACAGCGCCGGAAGCGCTGACGGGTCTTCCCTCGGGACCTGCTGGATCGATAGCGCAAAACCGGCCCGGGGCATGCCCCACTCGCGATTTGCCACGTCGACGACCTTTGGCGGGTCATCGCGCATGGTGAGGCCCATCTTCGCGAGAAAGTCGAGAAGTCC
>DASZUZ010000088.1:0-5199 GCA_035547415.1 Bryobacteraceae bacterium
GGTTCGTCACGGAACCCGGTGGAATGATCGTTTTTTCCGGCGCGCAACTCCACTCCACGGTTCCGAATACGTCGGGAGTGGCCCGCTACAGCATTGATTTCCGCACGATCGACATCAATGACACGATCCAGAAACGGGGCGCGCGGAATCTGGACTGGGAATGCACGGGCACGTCGCTGCGCGATTTTCGCCGTGGCCGGGACCTCGAAGCACTGCCGGAATGGGTGGCGGCGCTGTACGATCCCGAGGGTCCGAAGGAAGGCGTCGCGGTGTACCGGCCCGTTGCCGCAGGAGTGGACGGATGAGGGCGGCGAACGGTCTGGCGTCCTCCGGCGCGGTAAAGGCATGTCCCTCATGCCTCACTCCGGATATGCGGTTGTTCTATCGCGTCGAGGGGGCGCCCGTTCACAGCGTCCTGCTGATGAACGGATGGAAGGCAGCGGTCGATTTTCCCCGGGGCGACATTGCTCTGGGCTTCTGCCGGGCTTGCGGCTTCATTTCGAATACCGCATTCGACCCTTCCTCGCACAACTATTCGGGCGAGTATGAGGAGACCCAGAGCTTTTCAGGAACCTTTCGGGACTTCCACGAGAAGCTGGCGTCGCGCCTGATCGACCGATATGGAATCCGCAACAAGACCGTGATCGAAGTGGGCTGCGGGAAGGGCGAATTTCTCGCGCTGCTGTGCCGGATGGGCGGCAACAGAGGCATCGGAATCGATCCGGCTTTCGTGCCCGCGCGGAACCCGGCCGCGGACTGCGATGCGGAATTCATCACGGAGTTCTATTCAGAGAAATTCGCGGACCGCAAGGCGGACGCCATCGTCTGCAAGATGACGCTGGAGCACATTCAGGACACGTTCGCATTCGTTTCTCTGATACGACGTTCCATCGGCGACAAGCGCGACACGATGGTGTTCTTTCAGGTGCCAGACGCGGAGCGAATTCTTTCCGAGAAGGCCTTCTGGGACATCTATTACGAGCATTGTTCTTACTTCACGGCTGGCTCGCTCTCCGGACTGTTCATCAGGGCTGGATTCGAGCCTGTCGAAGTAACCAGCGAATACGGCGGTCAGTACCTGACGATCGCGGCACGGCCCGCGGATGACCAGGAATCCGCTTCGGAGTCAGCGCTTCCCGCGGATGTTGAAGAACTCGAACGCAGCGTCGATCAGTTTTCGATCTGCAGCGCTCACTCCATCGATACATGGCGTCAGCGGATTGCCCGGCTGGCGACGAAGGGAAAACGGATTGCCATCTGGGGATCGGGCTCCAAAGGCGTAGCGTTTCTGACCGCGGTGCGCGCGAATTCAGATATCGACTGCGTCGTGGACATCAATCCTTACCGGCAAGGGAAGTACATGGCGGGAACGGGGCACAGAATCATCAGCCCCGCGCAACTCGCGAAGGGGAAGCCGGATGTCGTTATCGCGATGAATTCCATTTATCGGGATGAGATCCGCCGGTCCCTGGACGAACACGGAGTCGCGGCCGAACTTCTGAGCTTATAAGTCGCCCGCGCAGGAATGATCGAGTTATGCAAGCGCCAGTTATCGCATTCTTAATTTTCGCGGCGATATTGAACGGACAGGACTTCCGGAAGACTTCCGCGCCGCCTGTTCCGGGCGATGTGAGTTCCGGATACTTACTCGGGCCCGGAGATCAACTGACGATCTGGATGCTCGGCGTGGACGAAGCCGCGCGGCCGGTTGCGATTGACCTCGATGGCTATATCGACCTTCCCATGGCGGGCCGTATCAAAGCGGCTGGCCTTACGATGGGGGCCCTCAAGAACCAGATCGTCGACAAACTGAAGCTTTACATCAAAGATCCGCAATGCTCGATAACGGTCAGCGACTTCCGCTCGCAATCGGTTTCGGTGCTCGGCGCCGTCAAGGAGGCCGGTATCCGACAGTTGCAGGGCAATCGACGACTGGTTGAAGTCCTCTCGTCCGCCGGCGGGCTGGCGACGGATGCCGGGCAAACGGTTACTGTCACCCGGGCTTCAGGCCCGCTGCCCCTGCCTGGTGCGACACGAGACGAGAAGACCGGTCTCAGCACCGCCGAGATCAACATCCAGGATCTGATGTCCGGAAGCAGGCCGGAGTTGAATATCGCGGTTGCGCCGCGAGATGTCATTTCCGTGGAAAGGGCCCGCATGGTCTATGTTCTCGGCGAGGTCGGGAAGCCGGGAGTGTTCCCCTTGTACGGCCGGCCTGACATCTCTGTCCTGCAGGCGGTGTCGATGGCGGGCGGGTTCACGCGAGGAGCATCGCCGGGCAATGCCCGCATTCTCCGAGTGGTTCCGGGGTCGAAAGAACGGCGAGAGGTAGCGGTCAATCTCAAGAAAGTTCTGGATGGCAAATCCGGAGACGTCTCTCTCACGCCGGACGATGTTCTCTTTGTGCCGAACAGTCTTCCAAAGAATGCATCCCTTCGGGCGATCGAAGCCGGTATCCAGGTGGGTACCGGGATCCTGATCTGGAACAGACCATGAACGGACGAAATCCAGTCAGATACCTGCGCGGACCGTCCTATCCGGGAAATCCGCCTGCCATCGACGTTTTTCCGGAAGCGGAACTGCCGGCCAGAGCCGATTCGGTTACGGCTCCGCTGTGGAAACTCATCCGGCGATACAAGTTCGTCATCGCGGCGAGCGCCCTGGTGTGCGGCGTGACGGCGTTCTTTCTGGCGGCGTCGCATCCGCCCAGCTTTGTGGCGAGCGCGGCCATCGAAATTCAGGATTTTAATGACAACGTCCTCAACACCAGCGACGTGGTCAGCGTGACGCGGCGCGCGGCCACGGACGAGTCCTATCTCGCGACAGAAATGGAAATGTTGACCACCACGTCGCTGCTGCAGCGCGTCTCGGACAAGTTGAGTCTCGAAAGCCAGATCCGGGGCGAACAGAAACAAAGCAGATTCGACGGGATACGGCAGTTCCTCGGGATTCCGCAACCGAAACTGACGCGCCGCCAGCGGGCAATCGGGATGCTTCGGGGAGGCATGGAAATCAATGCTCCCAAAGGGTCGTCGCGCATTGTGCGGATCAGCTATTCCTCCGGCGATCCTCAATTCGCCGCCCGGGTCGCCAACACGATCGCGAACGAATTCATCGAACAGAACCTCGAATGGCGCCTGCAGGATACCGTCAAAACGAGCCGCTGGCTGGGGCAGCAGATCGAGGACCTTCGCGCCCGCCTGCAGCAATCCGAGGATTCGCTGCGAAGGTTCGGCGATTCCGCCGGTCTGATGTTCACTTCGGAAAAAGACAACGTCGCGGAAGCGAAACTCAAGCAACTGCAGGATGAGTTGTCGAAGGCGCAGGCGGACCGGATCGAGAGGCAATCCCACCATGAAATCGTGGCGCGCGCCGACGCCCGCGCGGCGGCCGAACTGCTCGACAGCGGCCCGCTGCGCGATTACCAGATCAAGCTGGCGGACGCAAGGCAGAAGCTGGCCGAACTCGAGGCGATTTACACCGCGAATCACCCGAAGGTGCTGCAGGCGCGGGCGGAAGTGACGACGATTGAGGCGTCGATCGAATCGGAGCGGAGAAATGTGCTGCGGCGCAGCGAGAGTGAATTTCTCGCGTCCCGGAGACGGGAACAGTTGCTGACCTCCGCCTTCAATGCGCAGACCCAGCTGGTGACCAATCAGGAAGCCCAGGCCGCGCGGTACATGCTGCTGAAGAACGAAGTCGACGCGAACAAGCAGATGTATGACGCGATGCTGCAGAAGGTAAAGAGCCTGAATATCGCTTCCGCGCTGCAGGCCCGGAACATCATCGTGGTGGATGCGGCGGAGCCGCCGGCGACGCCCTCCGAACCCCGGCCGCTGTTAAACGCCTGCGCCGGCGTGATCACAGGTCTTCTGATGGCCGGAGTCTTCGTATTTGCGCGGGAGCGCGCGAATGAGTCCATCCACTCGCCGGGACTGACGCAATCGATGCTGCAGTTGCCCGAACTGGGAGCGATTCCGAGCGTTCGCCGGCAAGATGGACAGACCCGGCGTCTGACCAGCGTCGTCCCGGGGCAAATCGAAGGGAGCGGTCTTGAACTCGCTACTCTGCGCCATGGAGACTCCGCCATTGCGGATTCGTTCCGCGGCGTGGTCGCTTCGCTCCTCTTCAATTCCGTGAGTTCCGGTCAGGGTCGCGCGTTCGCCGTGACGAGCGCGCTGCCGTCCGAGGGAAAGACGACGACGCTGTGCAACCTCGCGGTGGTGCTTTCACGTATCAATCGCCGGGTTCTCGTGATTGACGCCGATTTTCGAAGACCCCGTCTTTCCACCGTCTTTGGCGTCGCCGGCGAGCACGGCCTGACCGACGTCCTGCGCGGCGACAAACCTGTTTCGGAATATTCGACCGCCGAACTCGTGGTCACGACCGCGATTCCCCGGTTGTCCGTGCTGCCAATCGGCAAAGACCGATCCGCGCAGGACATGGACCTGCTTCACAGCCCGCGTCTGCGTGAGGTGATCGAGCGCGTCCGGAGCGAGTTCGACTTTGTTCTCGCCGACACGCCTCCCGTGATCCCTGTTCCGGATGCCCGCTTGATCGGGCCGCTGGTGGATGGAGTCCTGATCGTGTGCCGCGCATCGGTAACCAGCGCGGAAAGCGTTCGGACCGCCACCCGGCGTTTTCAGGAGGACGGCAGTCACGTGATCGGAACGATTCTGAACGATTTCGATCCGGCCAGGGCGGGCCGCGGTTATGACTCTTTCACTTATTACAAGCGAACTCGGGTATGAATACAATCGAGCGGGCCACAACCGGGCTGGTCGCTGAGTGTGGCGGCCGGGCGCAGCGCAGGATCCGGATCGGGAGCTTTCAGGTTGGCTTCCCGGAGCCTGACGGAATGACCACGGCCGTTCGCGGACTCTCACGGGCACTCGCCTCGCGCGGGCACGAAGTCACGATTTACGGTTGCGGCGCCGGCGATGCGGACGCCGAGTCGCGCCCCGGGCTCAGGGCACTGCTCTTTCCCCTGCGAACCCGAAATCCGTTCTTCGTTCCGCGGGCATTGCTGCGACGGCTGGAAGCGAATGAAGACGGCCTCGAACTTCTGATGCTGCATTCGATGTTTCATCCGGCGAACGTCGCCGTGGCGCGCGCCGCTCGCCGCGCCGGCATTCCATACATCGTCTGCCCGCACGATCCCTATCATCCGAATCTGCTGCGGAAGAACCGCATCCGGAA
>DASZUZ010000089.1:0-1927 GCA_035547415.1 Bryobacteraceae bacterium
CCTCCCCGGCCATGCGATCTGGTGGTCCCACACGCTGGCGCTGCTGGTTTTTCTGCCGCTGGTTCCGCATACGAAGCACCTGCACCTGGTCCTGAGCCCCGCCACCATTCTTCTCAAGCGCGAGAACTTCAGCGATATTCCCAAACTGGCGGGCGACGAAGACTTTGGGCTCGTCAACGGCAAAGATCTGACAAAGATCAGCGCCCTGCAAGCCTTTTCCTGCGTCGAATGCGGGCGTTGCACCGAGCACTGTCCGGCCTTCAATACGGGAAAGGTCCTGAATCCGAAACAAATCGTTCTGGGGTTGAGGGACTACCTGAATACGGAAGGCCCCGGCTCCGAAGAGCCGCTGCTCGGTAAGCATGTCTCCGAGGAAGCCGCGTTTCAGTGCACTACATGCGGCGGCTGCGAATTTCAGTGTCCGGTAGGTATCCAGCACCTGCCGCTGATTATCGGAATGCGGCGCGGCGCGGTGAACACGGGAGCGTGGGAGGATTCTTACGGGACGAAACTGTTCCTCACGATGGAACGGAATGGCAATTCGCTCGGCATGGCCGCGGGCGAGCGGCAGAAGTTCATTGAGAAGAATACGCTGCCACTCTACGACGGCACGCAGGAATACTGCCTGTGGCTGGGCTGCATGGGCGCGTACGATCCGGCCGGCCGTGAAACGGTTCTGGCTCTCGTGAAGGTACTTCGCTATCTCGGGATCAGCTTTGGCGTACTTCGCAAGGAGAAGTGCAACGGAGACCCCGCGCGGCGCCTGGGCAACGATCTGCTATTCACGACGCTCGCCGAGGAGAATCTGGAAACGATCGCCGGGAATAAAGTGACGAAGATGTTGAGCATCTGTCCGCACTGCGTCCGCACCATGAGCACTGACTGGAAAGAAGCGGGCCGGACCGTCGAGATCGAGCATCATTCGGAACTGCTGTCGCGCCATCGCCACCGGCTACCGGTTCTGGCGGATGAGCATCGTGAAAAGGTGGTCTATCACGATCCGTGCTATCTCGGGCGTTATCGCGGAGTTTATGACGAGCCTCGCGACTTGCTCGCGCGCTCCGTCGATCTTCTCGAAGCGCCACGCCACCGGGAAAAATCGTTCTGCTGCGGGGCCGGGGGCGGCCAGATGTTCCTCGGCGAAGAAAAGGGCAAGCGAATCAATATCGCCCGCGCGCAGGAACTTGTGGCGACGGGCGCGGAGACCGTGGCGGCCGGATGTCCTTTCTGCGCTTCGATGTTCCGCGACGCGCTGAAAGCCGTGACGGATAATCCGCCGAAGCTGCTCGATCTCGTGCAGATCGCCGCCCGGGGAATCGACAACCAGCAGTCCTGACCGTCCCTTTCCTCTCAAGTTTTTCCGGAAACCGGCCGATACTCCAGCAGGCATGTTCGCGATCATCGGAATCGTTATCGTTTTCGGAGCGATCGTCGGCGGGTTCCTCATGGAGAAGGGTCAGATTCTGGTCCTTCTGCAGCCTGCCGAACTGGTCATTATTGGGGGCGCCGCCATCGGAACCCTTCTGATCGGCAACCCCCTCGGGTTAGTGATCCGGATCTTCAGCAGCCTCCTGGCAGTTCTGGGCGGCAGCAGGTACACCAAAGAGTTCTACCTCGAGAGTCTGAAGATGCTCAGCGATATCTTCACGTTCGCGCGGAAGAGCGGCATGACGAAGCTCGAGGAAGAGGTGGAGAATCCCGAGAAAAGCTCCATCTTCTCGAAATACCCCAAGCTGATCAAAGACCACCATCTGCTGTCGTTCATCTGCGACACGCTGCGGACGGCCGTTGCCGGCGTGGTACCGCCGCACGATCTCGATGCCATGCTCGAAAACGACATCGAGATCCACCATCACGCAGCTATGGCTCCGGCGAAAGCGCTGGCCGTCGTATCCGATGCTCTGCCCGGGCTCGGAATTGTCGCGGC
>DASZUZ010000090.1:0-2743 GCA_035547415.1 Bryobacteraceae bacterium
CTAAATGCAACTCTCAGACTCCGGAGGAGGTGAGTGATCTTGAGTCGTTATCTCACAAAGGCGGTTATCGTCGCGGGGCTTCTCGCGCCGTTCGCAATGCCGCAGGCGCCCGACAACACGAAGATGAATCAGCGTGATCGAAGCAAGTCGGAGCCTACGGCCGATCAGGCGAAGAACACGCAGTCAGACCGGCAGATCATGCAGAAGATCCGCAAGGCCATCATGGCCGATAAATCTCTGTCGACCTATGGTCACAACATCAAGGTGATCTCCCAACACGGGAAAGTCACGCTGAAGGGACCCGTGCATACCGAGGATGAGAAGAAGATGATCGAGTCGAAGGCCGTCGAAGTTGCCGGAGAGGGCAACGTGACCAACGAAATTACGGTCAAAGGCGACGGCGCGGCGCACTGACGCTTCTTGAGCAACCTGAACCAATTCAATCACAGGAGAAAGAAATGGCTGGAAAAAACACTGCAGTCTTCGGCATTTTCCCCACGAGAATGGGCGCTGAAAATGCAATCGACGCGCTGATGAGCGCGGGTTTCCGAAGCGATGACATCTCAGTCCTCGCGCCCGACCAGCAAACCACGAAGGAACTGGCCACCGAGAAGAACACAAAAGCTCCCGAAGGGACCACGACAGGGGCTGTCGCTGGCGGGGCGGTCGGAGGCACACTCGGGCTGCTTGCCGGCATCGGCGCGCTTGCGATCCCGGGCCTTGGACCTTTCATCGCGGCAGGCCCCATCATGGGAGCCCTTGCCGGGCTGGGCGCGGGCGCAACCGCAGGCGGACTGATCGGCGCCCTCGTTGGCATGGGAATGCCGGAATACGAGGCCAAGCGCTATGAAGGCCGCGTGAAGGACGGCGGCATTCTGGTCTCGGTTCACTGCGATAACTCGGACTGGGTGGGGCGCGCGAAAGACGTGCTCAAACAGGTCGGGGCTGACGACATCTCGTCCTCGGGCGAGAAAGGCGCCAGTACGCATGGCGTCGAGACGAATCGTGTTCGCGGCGCCGGTGGCGGAACGTACGAGAGATAATCAACCGACTGGCGCAAAGGCGCCGTAAACAACCACGGAAAGGCCGCTCGGGAAAGCGGCCTTTTTTACATGACACGGTGGGGACCGGGAAGCCACTTAATGCCGTAAAGGAAATTAAAATGGCCACCACAGCGCATGCATTTTCCGATGACGCTCGGTTCCTTACCGCTTTCCGCATCACCAGCGGCGCGGGAACCACGGGTCCCACCCGAACGGCCGAGCATCCGATTTCGATCGCGCTTCCCGCTCAGTTACAGGGAATCGCCAGCGATCGGTTCGACCCTGACATGATCCACGTTAAATATCAGGGCGAATGGTATCTTCTGCGGCGCGAGTTGATGGACGTGCATGCCATCCTGCACCCCCGGGTTCACTGATCTTCCACGCATCATACGATGTAAGTAATGTCAGCAAAGGGCCTGATGAAGGCGCTTGTCAAGAGCAGACCGGAACCGGGCCTCTGGCTCGAGGAGGTCCCTGTTCCCGAAATCGGGATCAACGATGTTCTCGTGCGCGTCAGAAAGGCCTCCATCTGCGGGACGGATATCCATATCCTCAACTGGGACGAGTGGGCGCAGCGAACCATTCCTGTTCCGATGGTTATCGGGCATGAATTCATGGGCGAGATCGTCGCGGTGGGATCGAATGTTTCGGATTTCTTTCCGGGACAGATTGTCAGCGGCGAAGGACATGTGGTCTGCGGCCGTTGCCGCAACTGCCTTGCGGGTCGCCGCCACCTTTGCGCGCACACGAGTGGCGTGGGCGTGAACCGTCCCGGCGCGTTCGCGGAATACATCGCGCTGCCCATGACGAATGTCTGGGTACACCGCCACAGGATAAATCCGGAAATCGCGTGTATCTTCGATCCTTTCGGGAACGCGGTGCATACCGCGCTTGCGTTTCCCGTACTCGGCGAAGACGTGCTTGTGACCGGCGCCGGGCCGATCGGGATTATGGCTGCGGCCGTCGCGAAGCACGCGGGCGCCCGACACGTGGTGATTACCGACCTGAATCCTTACCGGCTGGAACTGGCGCGAAAGATCGGCGTGAGCCTCGCGGTGGACCCGCGCCAGAAGAGTCTGAAAGACGTTCAGAACGAACTCGGGATGACCGAAGGTTTCGACATCGGGCTGGAAATGTCAGGGAACGCTTCGGCCTTCCGGGACATGATCGCGAATATGTCGCACGGCGGACGAATCGCAATGCTGGGCATTCCGCCGAACGAGATCGCCATCGACTGGAACACAGTCATCTTCAACATGCTTACGATCCACGGAATTTATGGCCGTGAGATGTACGAGACGTGGTACAAGATGACCGTGATGCTGGAATCGGGGCTCGATATCAACCCGGTGATCACGCACCGGTTCGATCACAAAGAGTACAAAGAAGCCTTCGAACTGATGAAATCCGGCAATTCCGGCAAGATCATCCTGGATTGGGAGACGGTCTGATTTCCGGAAAATCGGCGAACGATTCCGGGATGGCTTCCGGGGACGGACCGTCGCATTCCGGTACGCCATAGGCGCGGTGAATGTCTTCGAGGGAAACGGTGCCGATCAGACGGAAGGGACGGCGCCGGCTCGATACGGGCAGAAACGGGTGCGTTCCCAGGTTCTTCATGGCCGTGTCGAGCGACTGATCGCGGTATAGCCGCGGCAGGGTTTCCATGGAAATCACCTCGCCGACCGGACGCCCGG
>DASZUZ010000091.1:0-15796 GCA_035547415.1 Bryobacteraceae bacterium
GTTCCGAGCAGGGAAGATTTCCGGAGATGAAGGAACTCAAGCAGTTGATTCGCGACCGGATCGCCCCGGAACGCGATCTCGGCCACTCCGACCGGCGCGGCGGCGCATAGATCGTCGCTTTGGTCCCCGATAGGTATCAGGGTTCCGGACAGATCTCTCGCGTTAACTTACCGTCTCGGCGCTGTAACGCGCAATAAGGCCCGTCCGGATCGCGAGGCGGAACACTCTGGTGAACGTCATGCCGGCAAGGACGATATAGAGCAACGCAAGAACAGCGCTCACGCCCAGTCCTGCCCACCAGGGATTCTGGCCCTGAACAGTCGCGCGCACGCTCTCGAAAACATAGGAAGGTGGAAGCAGACGAGCCGTCCATTGCATCCATTGCGGCAGCGTCGAAAGCGGGTAGAACACGCTCGCAAACGGGGAGATCAGCGCGGGCAGAGGCCAGATGAACCATTCCGCGGCGGGTCCGAAGCGCAGGACGATCGCGGTTCCGAAGATGCCCATCGCAATGCCGAACAGGAAGAGAACGAGAAGGAACGGCAGCAGGGCGATGCCGTAGCTGAACAGCGACAGTCCGAATGCCGCCGCGGCGAGCAGGACCATCGCAAAGAGCCCGATGCAACTCGTCAGGATGCTCGAGAGCACCAGGCCGCCCACGTAGTCCGGGATCGTCATGGGGCTGGCGAAGAAGTTGAGGAAGTTACGCGACCAGACGTCTTCCAGAAACGCCGTGGTCACGCCGAAGATCACCCGGCCGAAGAAATCCCAGAGAAGAACCGCCCCCAGCAACGAAGGTACGAAACGAAAACCGCTGGAGGTGATGCTGCTGAGGTACTTCGCCATGAAGCCCCACAGCACGATGTCGATCGCGACCCACGCGAACAGCGGCAGGACGCGCGCTGCGCTTCCCCGCATGAGATAAAACTGGCGGAGCACCACCGCCATCGTGCCGCCGAATGACATTCAGGCGAGTCCCATGCTGAGAGGTTCGCGCGCCATGGCGACGAACAGTTCCTCGAGGCTCCGCTTTCCGTGCTGGGCGGGAAGTTCTCGGGGGTCCCCCTCCATCAGAATCCTGCCGCGCGAGAGGAACAGGACGCGGTCGCAGACTTCCTCCACTTCGTACATGTTGTGCGAAGTCCAGAGCACGCCGCTGTTTCCCGTATTCACAAGCCGGCGAATCTGCGCGCGGACGTCGCGGGCGGTTGCCGGATCGAGCGACGCCGTCGGCTCGTCAAGAAGGAGCAGTTCCGGGTCGTTCAGCATGGCTTTTGCGAGACACACGCGCGTCTGCTCGCCGGATGAAAGCAGGCCGCACTTGGTTTCGCGAAAACGTTCGAGATCGAATTCCTTCATGAGCGCATCGATGCGTGCCCGCAGATTGCTGACGCTGTAGATGAGCCCGAAGACGCGAAGGTTCTGGAAAACGGTCAGATTGCCGGGAAGCGGCGCGTAGACGGCCGAAAAATTTGCTTTCTGCAATGCCGATTTCCGGTGGCGCACGAGGTCGATCCCGGTAATGGTGACCCGCCCGTGCGTTGGCTGGAGCACGCCGAGGATCATGCTGATGGTTGTCGTTTTGCCCGCGCCATTGGGGCTCAGCAATCCGACGATCTCGTTCCGTGTGACGCGAAACGAAACATCGTCCACGGCGAGCGCTTCGCCGTAGCGTTTCGTCAGGTTTTCCACCGCAAGAACCTCGCGCACGCCTTTATTATGCGCGGCAGCGCCCTGCTGTCGGTCCGATTCCCGGGTGACGCGCCAGAGAGCAACTATTTTCATCGCCTTTTCAATCGGTTGCCGTTTCAGGCGCCCGGCAGCCGCTCAGCATTGGTGTAGGTTCGGGCCAGGAGAACGAATCATGGCCACAACGGCACAGACTCTTGCGAATCAGGCCAACGCCGCCCTGTCCACCGGACCCCGCACCGAAGAAGGCAAAGCCGCCTCGTCCCAAAACGCCATCGCCACCGGCCTTTTCACCCGACGCGATTTCGTTCGCCCCGAAGAAATCGAAACCTGGCACGAACTCGCCAGCAATCTGTTCTCCCAACTGAATCCCGAAGGAGCCCTCGAAGTGACCTTCGTGGACGAAATCGTCAGCGCCTCGTGGCGTCTCCACCGCTGCGCTGCCGCCGAAGCCGCTCTCGCCGCTCAGTCCGCCCTCGACCCCATGCTCGACGACGACCTCGCCGCTAAAAAGCAGAAATCCATCGACCGGGCCCGCGCCCAGGCGTACAACCTCCTGCGCCGCTCCACCGCCGAACTCCGCCGCCTGCAGACCGACCGCGTCATCCGCTTCGAACTGTTCCAGGGAAAAGAAGAACCCACCGAAAACGGCCTCGCCAGCTACAAAGAGGTCACCGCCACGCTCGCCACCGATGAACGCCGCAAAATCCTGAAAGGCAAAGCCAACCGCATCGGCTCCTTCGAAGATCTTCTGCACGCCGTCACCACGCCCCCGCCCTATCGCCCGCCGGCCGAATCGGCTTCGTTTTGTAAACAGCCCGAACCAGCCCCGGCAACGAAAGCCGCCTGAGGCTTCGGCAACCATCTCCCGCCCGCCGCACCCAACGCTCTTTGAAAAAAACAATCTCGTCCCCGGTGCGAGCACCAGACGTGTCTGCTCAAACAAGAACTATTTTCAACTGTTTTATCGGCGTGAATCGGCGGCCAGTAATCGACAGCGAAAGCCGCCCGAGGCTTCGTTTCCGGAACAAGAACCTTTTTAAATTGTTCTTATCTGTGTTGATCTGTGTTGATCCGTGGCCATAGGATCCGCGGGCGCCCGGGCATATACTCTCTTCCATGGATCGCCGCAGTTTTCTTCAGACCGCCGGCATGGCCGCGCTGATGCAGGGACGCAAACCACGGCGCGTCGGCCTCATCGGCACGGGATGGTACGGAAAAATCGATCTCCTCCGTCTCATCCAGGTCGAACCGGTAGACGTCGTCTCGCTCTGCGACGTGGACTCGAAACAGCTTTCGCAGGCGGCCGATATCGTCGCCTCGCGCCAGAAGTCGGGAAAGAAGCCGCAGCTCTTTCACGATTACCGCGACATGCTGAAGCAGAGCGGCCTCGATATCTGCCTGATCGCCACGCCGGACCACTGGCATGCTCTCGCCATGATCGAAGCCGTGAAAGCGGGCGCGGATGTTTATTGCCAGAAGCCGATCAGCGTCGACGTGGCGGAAGGGCAGGCGATGGTGGCTGCGGCGCGCAAGTACAAGCGCGTCGTTCAGGTCGGAACCCAGCGGCGGAGCACGCCGCATATCGTCGAAGCGAAAGAACAGTTCATCGACACCGGCCGCCTGGGCACAATCGCGCAGGTGGATATTCATTGCTATTACCACATGCGCGCGACCTCGAATCCGCCGGACACGGCGCCTCCGTCGAATCTGGATTACGAGTTCTGGACCGGGCCCGCCCCGATGCGTCCGTACTGCGCTTTGACTCATCCCCGGACCTGGCGCGCGTTTATGGAGTACGGCAACGGCATCGTCGGCGACATGGCGATTCACATGTTTGACATGACCCGCTGGATGCTGAAGCTCGGCTGGCCGGAGCGAGTCTCCTCCGACGGCGGCATCTTCGTCGACAAAGCCAGTAAGGCCAATATTACGGACACACAGACGTGTACCTGGGAGTATCCCGGCCTGAACATTGTCTGGCAGCATCGCACCTGGGGCGATGCGCCCGATCCCGACCAGAAATACAGTTGGGGCGCGACGTTCTACGGTGACAAAGGGACTCTGAAGGTCGGCGTCTATTCTTACGATTTCATTCCCTCCGGAAAAGGAGGAACGCCGGTCCACAAAGACGTCACTTACGAGTTCGATAAGTATCCGGAAGACCGGACGGAAAAGGATCTGGAGACGCACGTGGCGCCGGCCGTCCGCCATCATATGCTCGATCTGCTCGCCGCCATCGATTCTCGCGGAAAGCCGGTCGCCGACATTGAACAGGGCTATATCTCGACCGCTTCGTGCATTCTCGCCAATCTGGCGATGAAGACCGGACGCAAGTTCACGTGGGACGCGAGCAGGCAGCAGATCGTCAACGATCCCGAAGGGAATAAGTTGCTGGCCCGCGCCTACCGGAAACCCTGGACCCACCCGGAACCGCAGAGCGTTTGAGGTCTCGGAGGGAACAACGGCTATCCTGAGTCGATGCCGCTCGCCGCGCACCCGGAAAGCCACGTTCAGTCGACGGAAACGGTCCGCGACATTGTCATTGGCATGTCGGACGGTCTGACCGTTCCATTTGCGCTCGCCGCCGGCCTCTCCGGCGCGCATGTCGCAACTTCCGTTGTGGTTCTCGCCGGACTTGCGGAGATTGCGGCCGGTTGCATCGCGATGGGACTCGGCGGTTATCTCGCCGCCCGGACCGACGCCGAGCATTACGACTCCGAACTTCGCCGGGAAATGGAAGAGACGCGGACCGTTCCCGATGAAGAAGCCGCCGAAGTGACCCGGGTGTTCCAGGGGTGGGGATTGACGGATCAGCAGATCGAACCCATCGTCGCGGCGATCACTTCGGACGAAAAACGCTGGATTGATTTCATGATGAAGTTCGAACTCAATCTGGAGGCGCCGGACCCGCGGCGGGCGCTGATGAGCGCGGTGACCATCGGACTGTCCTACGTCGCCGGCGGATTGATCCCGCTCTCACCCTATTTCTTTCTGAACGATCTCGACACCGGCTTTCTTGCTTCGGTCGGGGTTACGCTCGTGGCCTTGCTGGTCTTCGGGAGTCTGAAAGCGCGGTTTACCGGGACGCCGGTCTGGAAAGGCGGATTTCAGACCGTGCTGATTGGCGGCCTGGCGGCCAGCGCGGCGTTTCTGATAGCGCGGCTGTTCCGGTGAAAGCGGCGCAACGCGATTTCAATCGCATTGCACCTGCTCGTTTTGTGCGGTTAGACTGGAAAAAGTTGGCAATCATTCGTCAGGCTGACCCGCGCTCCACCCGACTACGTGGAGTGTGTTTCATAACGAAATCATTTTGGAGGCCGCCACAAGGTGAGCATGTGGAATAAACGAGAGGAAACCCCGGCGCCGCGCCCGGCCAGCGCCTCGCCGGTCCCTGCGGCAGTACCCGCACCAGAAATCAGGAAGGAGCCCGTCCCAGTGTCGTCTACGCCCTATCGAGTATCCGATTCGGACCCGCGCAACACCGCGACCATCGGCAAAGCAGTGAAAATTGTTGGCCAGATCTTCACAAAGGAAGATCTCTATGTCGACGGCGATGTCGAAGGTACCATCGAATCGCAGGACAACAAAGTAACCATCGGGCCGAACGGCAGGGTTCAGGCCGGAATTCGCGCCCGGGAGGTGGTGATCCTGGGACAGGTTCAGGGCAACGTCGAGGCTGCCGATAAAGTCGACATCCGCAAGGATGCCAAACTGGTCGGCGACATTATCACGTCGCGAATCAGCATCGAGGATGGCGCCCTGTTCAAAGGCAGTATCGATATCCGTAAGTCGGAGACAAAGTCCGCGCAGCCGCAGGCCACCGTTTCAGCGCCGACGCCCGTTCCGGCCGCGGTTCCGGTTGGCGTGGGCGCACCGGTTGGCGCGGGCGTCAAGCGGTAGATCACAGGCGGCCGACCCTTGTTACCGGAGAAATTGCGCTCCCTCTTCCGCAAGGAACACGAACCTTTTTCTCCGGCGAGGGAGGCAGTCCCGCAACGCGAGCAGCCTTCCACCCGGAAGCACGCAGCATCGAATTCTCCCATCACCCGGCAGAGCCGCGGTCTCGAGCAGTTCTTCTTCAATATCCGGGACATGGTGGGCCTTTCCATCCTCGACCTGGCTGGCGCGAACCAGGAAAACATCAATTTTCTGACGCACCTGGGACACAAGGTCTACTCGCAGGACATCATCCGGAGCCTGGATGACGCCTTCGGACGGGAGCCCGCCGAACAGACGAACGTCAGCCGGATAGAGTACTTCCTCAAGAATAATTTCGATTACGAGCCGGGTACGTTCGACGGCGTCCTCCTCTGGGATTCGCTGCAGTTCATGGGGCCCGCGCTGCTGAACGCGACCGTCGAGCGTCTCGCGGAAGTCATGCGGCCCAAGTCGTATCTGCTGGCCTTCTTTACCGCGAACGAGCGGGTCATTGAAGTCCCCTCTCACGCCTTCCGGATCGTGGATAATAAGACAATCCTGATTGCCGAACGAGGGATGAGAACATCGGGCCAGGTGTTTAACAACAGGAACCTCGAGAAGCTGTTCGGGAAGTTCGAATCCGTCAAGTTCTTTCTCACGAAGGAAAGCCTTCGTGAAGTGATTGTGCGCCGGTAGGCTTGTTTTGATCCGCGGCTTCTCCGGCGAAACGGGAGGGGCTGAATGAATCCGTTGGTTCGTCCGGTATTTCTGATCGTGGCCTGGGCCCTGTGGCTGACGCCATTCTCCAGGAACAGATTCCGTCGAAGCGCGAAAGCAGTGCGGATTGACCGGCACGCCCGGTGGGGCATCCTGATTGTCGCCGCCGGATACTTCTCTGTTTACACGCACAGGCCTGACACATGGCAATCGCCACTCGCGCCGTGGCGCTTGGGGGCGGGCGTCGTATTCGCGCTGTTGGGGACTCTCCTGGCGTGGCAGGGCGTCCGCAATCTCGGACGCCAGTGGCGCGTGGACGCCGGATTGAATGCCGATCATGAACTCGTGCGCACTGGTCCTTACCGGCTGGTGCGGCATCCCATCTATGCGGCGATGCTCTGTATGTTCCTGATGAGCATTTTTCTGGTGGGTACTCTGCCGGGCTGGCCGGTCGGCCTCGCCCTCTTTGTCATTGGGACGGAGATCCGAATCCGCGTGGAAGATAATCTGCTGAGCGAGCGCTTTGGCGAACAGTTTCGGGCCTGGCAGAAGTCGGTGCCCGCTTATCTGCCGTTTGTTCGGTAGGGCCGGCGGTCCGGCCCGCCTGTGCGCCGTCAGGCTCGCGCGAAGGGGTTGAAGTTCGTGTCGCGGTCGAAGTAATTCACTCCTTCCGTGCGTTTCAGGAAGTTGACGACCAGGTAAGTCAGCGGCGTCGCGAGCACTTCGTAAACGACCTTGAACAGATAACCCGAAATGATGAGCTGAACCAGCACTCCCAGCGGCTGTCCCCAGAAGATGAAGAAGATGACGATGCTGGTGTCGACCAGTTGTCCCACCACGGTCGAGCCGACCGTGCGTGTCCATAGATGCTTGCCGTTCGTCCAGAGCTTCATCTTCGCCACGGTCAGGGAGTTCGCGAACTCGCCGGCCCAATAAGCCAGCAGGCTGCCGGCGACATTGCGCGGCACCACCCCGAAGATCGTCTCGAACGCCTGCTGATTGTGGAACTCGGGCGCGGGCGGCAGCCAGATCGCGAAAAGGCCGAACGCGGTCATCACGATGCTGCCCATGAATCCGGTCCAGATGGCCCGGCGCGAAGCGCTGTAGCCGTAGACCTCGGTGAAGACATCGCCGAAGATGTAAGTGATCGGGAACAGCAGTTGGGCGGCGCTGAACCGGAACCACCCGACCGCGACGAACTTCGGCGCGATCAGATTGGAAACGACCAGTACCACCAGGAAAATATTGATCAGCAGGTCAAGATATCGATACTGCTTTGCCTCACGATTAATTACCGCTCGGGCGCTGGCCAATGGCTCTTTCCTCCCAGGGAATCGAATGATCTCCCACCACCGCGAGCGTCTGCGGCGGGGAATCGATGCGGAAAAACGACCAGGGACCGGGGATCCACGGGTATTTTTCGATGACGCTTTCGTTGATTTCGATGCCGAGACCCGGTTCGCGCGGCACAATCAGTTCGCCCTTTTCGATCTGGAGCGGCTGGTTCAGGATCTCGTGAGCGAGGGGGAACGGATACATGCCTGGTTTCCCGTCGCCCGAATAACAGGGGTACTCAAGCCATTCGACCACGCTGTCCGGCCAGCAGATTCCCAGATGCGCGGCGGCGAGGACTTCGAGATCCGTCCCCCAGCTATGAAACGCGAACCGCAGTCCTCGCCGGGCGAGAACGCCAAAGAGACGGCGCGCCATGGCGAAGCCGCCCTGGCAGCAGACGTCCATCTGCGCGTAGTCGACCGCGTCGGAATCGATCAGGTCGAGGAAGCCTTCTTCGTCGGGTTCATGCTCGCCGCTGGCGAGCGGGATCAGTTCTTTTGCGCGAAGCGCCGCGTAGGCCGCGTGGTCGGATGGCGGCAGCGGCTCTTCGAGCCAGAGCGGATCGAACTCGGACATCTCCTCCGCGACCCGGTCGACCGTTTCCGGAGCATAGCTGCGGTCGCCCATGCGCCACCACGTATGCGCGTCGATCATCAGGTCGACGCCCGGTCCGACGGCCTCACGCATGAGCCGTACCGTGCGGACGTCTTCTGCCGGGCCGAGCGCCGGCCGCATCTTGTAGGCCCGAAATCCGAGGTCCGCGATGGCCGCTGCCTCCTCGGCATATTTCTCGGGCGATTGATACATCCCGGCGCTGCCATAGAGCCGGATGCGCTCGCGCTCGCGTCCGCCAAGGACTTCCGAAAGAGGCGCTCCGTACGATTTCGCGAAGACGTCCCACAGAGCGATTTCGACTGCGCAATACGCCTTCATCAGCTCCGGATCGCCCGAGCCAGGGCCTGTTTCGAACTTGACGCGAAGCGCGTCCGGATCCGCGAGCGCGGCGCCTTCGAGGAATGGCGCAATGACGTTACGGATTGCGTCGTGCGCCCGCGCGCTTCCGGGACCGGGCGCGTACCCGGTGATTCCCGACGAAGAATCGACTCGGACGAGCATGGCGTCTCGATTCAGGATGGTCCGCTCGCCTCCGTAGAATGAGAGGCGAATCGGTTCCGGAAACGGAAAGCTCAGAAGAAACGACTGAACCTGGGTAACCGTCATGGCTGGGACTCACGAGACAATAAGCTCAACAATAACAGCATGCAGCCGCCTCCCTTTCATTGGCAAACACTGGTGACGATGTTCGAGCGGATCGGACTTGCCTACGCGCTGACTTTGCCAACAGCGTGGTGGCGGGAAAAGCAGGAGCATGCCGTGGGGCTGCGGACGTTCCCGATTGTGGCGATGGCCAGTTGCGGGTATCTTCTGATCCTGAGTGACTTCACCGGCTCTGACGGGCTGGCGGCGAATTCGCGCGTGCTGCAGGGGCTCGTCGCCGGCATCGGTTTCGTCGGTGGCGGAGCGATCGTGAAAGAGGGCGCGAGCGTCCATGGCACGGCAACCGCCGCCAGTATCTGGAACACAGGCGCAATCGGCGCCGCCGTTGCTCTCGGAAAGTATGAAGTGGCGATTGTCCTCGCGGTGCTGAATATCGTTACGCTCGAGGCGCTGGTGCCGCTCAAAAAGCGGTTGCGCAAGGATGAGGAAGGAAATGGGAATGGCGATTCCGATCGCGCTGGCGTTTCGAAATCCGAGTAAGACGGGGCCGTATCGGGAGGCATTGCACGCTTCGGGACTGGAAGCCGTGTCGTTCATGCCCGGCAGCGCCGAATCCCTCGACCATGTCAACGGACTGGTGCTGACCGGCGGGGATGACGTCGATCCGGCACTATATGGCGCGGTCCCGCATCCGGAAACCGGCGCTCCCGATCGGGAGCGCGATGAATTCGAATCCGCGTTGCTGCGCGACGCGCTGCGCCGCGACATGCCGGTGCTCGCGATCTGCCGGGGGATGCAGTTATTTAATGTGGTCCAGGGCGGGACGCTGATCCAGCATCTGCCCGGGACGGAGAAGCACCGGCAGCGCAGCGGGGGAGCGCCAGTGCACGACGTTGCGATCGGTCCGCCTCTCGCCTCGATGCTGAATACGGAGCGAACCGGGGTCAACTCGCGGCATCATCAGGCCGTGGACCGGCTCGCCGATGGTCTCGTCGTGACGGCGCGCGATCCGGAGGACGGTGTTGTCGAAGGCTTTGTTCTGCCGTCGGCGTCATTCGCTGTGGCGGTGCAGTGGCATCCCGAGGACATGGCAGGGGACCCGGTTCAGAGGCGCCTGTTCGATGTCTTTGCGGCGGAAGCGCGGCGATATCGTGAGGAGGAGCGTTCCTCAACCGGCCTGCGCCAGCAGCAGCAGTTCCCGCGCGGAGCGGCGAAACGCGGGTAACCGGGTCGCGAACAGGATCGCTGAAATCAGACAGACCGCCGCGCCGATCCCGATCGTCAAGGGCGCTCCGATGTGCTCGGCCTCGAAACCGGCGGCCATGGCGCCGACCGGGCTCATGCCGATCAGCATCATCGAATACGCGCTCATGACGCGCCCTCTGTAGTGATCGGGCACCATGGACTGGATGAGCGTGTTGGTCGCGCCGACCTGAATCATCATCGAGAATCCCGCGACCAGCAACAGAGCGCACGAAAGCCGGACGGAGCGCGAGAAGGCGAAGCCGGCAAGCATGATCGAGAAGACCACGCTGGCGGCCGCGAGCCAGCGGCTCAGGCCGGACACGTCGCTTCGGGATGCGAGCAGAAGCGCGCCGCACATCGCCCCCAGGCCCACAAAACCCATCAGCATGCCGAACGCCCGGGGGCCGCCGTGCAGAATGCCATCGGCGAAGACCGGCATCAGCACGGTGAACGGCAGGCCCGCGAAGCTCAGGATCGCGAGCATGACCAGCAGCGCCCGAATCGGTCCAGTGTGGGCGACGTAGCGGAATCCGTCCCGGATATTCGCCCAGGCCGATAGTGGAACGTTCCGCTGGAATCCGGGACCGACTTTCATCATCAGCAGACCCGTAATCACGGCGACGTAACTGATCCCGTTGGCAAAGAAGCACCAGCCCTCCCCGATCTTCGCGACGAGCAGGCCCGCGACCGCCGGACCGACCATGCGCGCGCCGTTGAACATCGAGGAATTGAGGGCGATGGCATTGATCAGATCGTCCCGGCCGACCATTTCCACGAGAAACGACTGTCGCGCCGGGATATCGAAAGCATTGACGACGCTGAGGAGAGCGGCCAGAACGAACAACTGCCATATCTGGATCTTTCCCGAGAGAGTCAGCCACGCGAGCGCCAGCGCGAGGACCATCGACGCCGCCTGGGTGAAAATGATGATCCGATGCCGGTTCCACCGGTCCGCGACGTAGCCGCCAAGCGGAGAAATCAGAAAGACGGGGATCTGGTTGGCAAAACTGACGAGCCCGAGCAGAACGGAGGAGCCGGTGAGGCGATAGATCAGCCACGCCTGGGCGACGGAATCCATCCAGGTTCCGGTCAGTGAAATGACCTGGCCGCCGAAAAATAGCTGGAAATTCCTGTGACGGAGAGCCCGTAACGTGTTGGCCGTGACCCCGCGCGCCATCTGATTCCAAAGTAGCGCACGCCCTTTTTTCGCCGAAACAGTTGCAATTCCGGTCCGGATGAGGCACGATGAAAAGTTTTCACCCTTATCCGATATCCCGAATGCGGCTCAGAGTCCTCTATCACGATCACTGTTTCGACGGCGCGGCCTCGGCTGCGTTCTTTAGTTGCTTCATCCGGTCCGCGTTCTATCCCGACGCCGAGTTCCAATACACGGGAATGGCGCACCGGGCGAGCCAGATTTTTGAAGACAGTCTGTTTGACGGCGACGAGAATGCCATTGTCGACTTCAAGTATTCGAACAACGACAAGCTCACCTGGTGGTTCGATCATCACCAGAGCGCGTTTCTGACGCCGGAGGACGCGCGGCATTTTCAGACGCATCCGTCGCCGAAGAAGATGTTCGACCCGTCTTTTAAGTCCTGCACGAACTACATCCGCGTGATGGCGGAGGAGAAGTGGGGATTCCGGTCGCCGGCGCTGGACAACCTGGTCTATTGGGCCAATATCATCGACGGAGCGCAGTACCCGGATCCGAAGACCGCCGTCGAACTGGGTGCGCCGGCGATGAAGCTCACGCTGGTGATCGAAGGGTCGAAGGGCTCGGACGTGGTGCAGCGGATCATTCACTACATGCAGAAGATGCCGCTCGAGGAGATCGTGGCTCAGCCGGATATCCAGGAACTGTATAAGCCTCTGTACGAGCGCCATCTGAAGTCCCTCAATATCATCAAAGACAAGGCGAGCGAGAATGGCGGCGTCATCACGTTCGATCTGACGGGCTTCGATCTGGAAGGCTATAACAAGTTCATTCCGTATTACCTTTATCCGGACGGCGTTTATACCGTGGCAGTGAGCCCGTCGAGTTTCCGCACGAAGATTTCGGTCGGGTCGAATCCCTGGGCTCCGGTCGAGCCGCGTCACAATCTCGCTACGATTTGTGAGCGTTATGGGGGCGGCGGACATGCTCGTGTCGGCGCGATCAGCCTCGAGCCCGGCCAGGTGGAAGAAGCGCGCCGCGTCGCCGCTGAAATCGCAGAGGAACTTCGAGACTAGTGCCGGTCATCCCTGCTCCTCGTCTGCGCGCGTGGTCGGAAGGCGCGCTGACCGCCGCGGGCGTCGCGCCGGACCACGCGCGCCTCGTGGCGGAATCGCTGGTGGCGGCGAGTCTCCGGGGTACCGATTCCCACGGTATCCATCTGCTTTCGAGCTATCTGGAACAGCTTCACGCGGGCGACGTGGACGGCTCCGCGGAAGGCGAGATTGCGAACGAATTCGGCGCCTGCGTCGTTTACGACGGCCGCAACGGTCTCGGTCAGGTTGTTGCCGACGCCTGCTGTCGTCATGCCATCCGAAAAGCGCGGGAGTTCGGGATGGGCATGGTGACGGCCCGCGAGTCGAATCACTTCGGGGCCGCGGCGTTCTGGGCGATGCGGATGGCCGCGGCGGGCCAACTCGGCGTGGTTTTCTGCAATGCCTCTCCGATCGTTCCGCCGTGGCAGGGCAGGGAAGGCCGGTTTGGCACGAATCCCGTCTGCATGGCCGTGCCGGTGGGAAAACGCGATCCCTGGCTGCTCGATATGGCTACGACGACGGTGGCCGCGAACCGAATCTTCAAGGCGCATGTGAATCACGAGCCGTCGATTCCCGCCGGATGGGCAATGGATAAGGATGGCATTCCGACCACGGACACGGAAGCGGCTTTTGCAGGCCTGCTGATGCCGCTCGGCGGATACAAGGGATCAGGCCTCGCAATGATGGTCGAGATCCTTTGCGGCGTGCTGAGTGGCGGCGCGATGAGCACGGAACTGGGCGGCTTGCGCGTGCGCGGAAAGCGCTTCCGGGTCAGCCAGATGTTTATCGCGATCGATGTGCTCCGGGTCCAGCCGGAATTCCGGGAACGGGTCGACTGGCTGATCGGCCATGTCAAGTCGGCCGCGCCGGCGAGCGGCTACGAAGAGGTTCTGGTGGCGAACGAGCCCGAGCTCCGGATGGAGAAGCACCGGCTGGAAACGGGAATCCCGGTTCCCGACGGAACTTATGGAGCGCTGGTCAAAGCGGCCGGACTTTTCGGCATTACGACCGGCCCCTGAGAATCGGCGCCGCGTTCGGCCCTTATCTGATTGAAATTGCGGAATATCCGAGTTCGGGAAGCGTGCCTGCAAGCCAGGGTACACGTTCGGCGCACTCCGCGCGTCATGGAAGTGTGAGCCATTTTCGGGTGACGTGTGTCCGCTGCGGGGAGGTTTCCCTGTGACCCCTGTCGCCAAATCGCCGGCCCCCCACGCGGCCGCCGCCACTGAACTTGCCCAGGCGCAGGCTGTCGCCGCGCGCTACCGGTGTGAATTCGTCGATCTTCGGGAAGGCACGATCGACCACGATCTGTTCCGCTCGATTCCTGTGGATCTGATGTTCCGCTACAACTTCGTGCCG
This sequence comes from Bryobacteraceae bacterium, assembly GCA_035547415.1. Taxonomy (GTDB): domain Bacteria; phylum Acidobacteriota; class Terriglobia; order Bryobacterales; family Bryobacteraceae; genus BOG-234. The sequence goes on from DASZUZ010000091.1 coordinate 13,735, forward strand.
CTGGGCGCGCAGAACGGAACGCTCGACATCGCGCTGGCGGATCCTCGTAATCTTGCCACGATCGACGAACTGAGCCTGCTGCTGCACAAAAAGCTGCGGGTCAAGGTCGCCACCGCATCGCAGATCGGCGACCTGCTGAAGAAAACTGAACAGTCGCAGCGCGTGCTCGAAGAAGTGACGGAAGGCTTCGCGCTCGACGTGGTGGGTGACGAGGAAAACGCCGATGAGACGCTCTCGATCGACCGCCTCGCGGCCGTGGACAGCGACATCGCGCCCGTTATCAAGCTGGTCGATACGACCATCTTCAACGCGCTCGAGCGACGGGCGAGCGACATTCACATCGAATCGCGCGATCAGGAAGTCGTCATCAAGTACCGCATCGACGGCGTCCTGCATTACGCCATGCCGCCGATTGCGAAGGACTGGCATTCCACGATCATTTCGCGCATCAAAGTCATGAGCGAGCTCGACATCGCCGAACGGCGCGTCCCGCAGGACGGCCGCTTCCGGGTTCGCTATAAAAATCGTCTGATCGATTTCCGCGTTTCGATCATGCCGACGATTCACGGCGAAGACGCCGTTCTCCGCGTGCTCGACAAGGAGTCGATGAGCGAGAAGTTCGCCAAGCTCTCACTCGATGTGGTTGGATTCGGCGCGGCCGATCTCGCGAAATTCCGGCGCTATATCGCGGAGCCGTACGGGATGGTGCTGGTGACCGGTCCGACCGGCTCCGGCAAGACGACGACGCTCTACGCCGCGCTCAGCGAAATCAAGAACGACGAAGACAAGATCATCACGATCGAAGACCCGGTCGAATACCAGCTCAAAGGCATCACGCAGATTCCCGTGAACGAGAAGAAGGGGCTGACGTTCGCGCGCGGTCTGCGTTCCATCCTTCGTCACGATCCGGACAAAATCATGGTCGGCGAAATCCGCGACCAGGAAACCGCGCAGATCGCCATCAACTCCGCGCTCACGGGGCACCTGGTCTTCACCACGGTCCATGCGAATAACGTCGTCGACGTGCTGGGCCGCTTCCTCAACATGGGCGTGGAGGCTTACAATTTCGTCTCGGCGCTGAACTGCATTCTCGCGCAGCGGCTGGTCCGCATCAACTGTGAGCACTGTAAGAAGCCGGTGGAGTGTCCGGATTCCACGCTGATCGAAAGCGGGCTGAATCCGCAGGAGTGGCGGGACGTGGATTTCATGGAAGGCGCGGGCTGCTTCGAATGCGGAGGGACCGGATTCCGGGGACGTACCGCCATTCACGAGTTGCTGGACCTGAGCGACAAGATTCGTGAACTGATTCTGGACCGCCGCCCGACATCGGAAATCAAACGGCTTGCCCGCGAGGAAGGCATGACGTTCCTGCGGGAATCCGCGGTTGAAAAGGTTCGCGCCGGCATCACTACTCTGAAAGAGATCAACAAGGTGACCTTCATCGAATGACGCGACGGCGCTGCAGCTTTGCATGGACGGAAGGAGCGATGCGATGATCCTCGCCAGGCTGAAATCGCTGCTCCAGGATCCGCCTCCCGAGTTCGTGTTCGAGATCGCGGCCGATGGGATCGCGATGTCCCGCACTCGCCCGCCCGCCGCAATCCGCGAGGTGGCGCTCGCGCGTGGAGTCCTCGATCCGTCGCCGGTCAAAGACAACATCCACGATCCGGCGGCATTCGCGGAAGCGGTCGCGAATCTCGTTCCCGCCGGGGGGGGGCGTGGACGGCGCACCGCGACTTTGATTCTGCCGGATAACAGTATTCGGGTCGCCGTTCTCGACTTCGATTCCTTGCCGGCGAAGGAGGAAGAGCGGCTGGCTCTGATCAAATTCCGGCTTCGCAAAACGCTGCCGTTCGATATCGACGAGGCCGCTCTGTCGTACCACGTGCAGGGCGCCGGCAAGGTGATCGCGGCGGTCGCTCCGGTCGAAATCGTCGCTCGTTACGAAGCGCCGTTTCGCGCTCTGAATTTCCAGCCCGGGCTGGTGACATCCTCCTCGCTTGCCATGCTGGACCTGCTTCCGGCCACCGGGTCGATTCTGGTGGCGCACCGCAGCCCGGGA
>DASZUZ010000092.1:0-9822 GCA_035547415.1 Bryobacteraceae bacterium
CTTCCACGTGGAACTTACCTTTGACAAGTAGTCGCAAAAGACAAAGGTGGTACCGCTTCCGTCGGAACGATGAACCACAACGATGTCGTCACCCGGAAGCTTCACGCCCGGATTCACAGCGCTAATCTTCGCGTCGTTCCATTTCTGGATCGCGCCGAGGTAGATGCCCGCCACGATCTCGGGAGTGAATTTCAGCTTTGCGGTGACGCCGGGAATGTTGTACGTGAGAACCACGCCGCCGAGCACGGTCGGGAAGTGCAGCGGCGCAATCTTCACCGTGGCTTTCTGCTGGTCCGTCATCGGCATGTCCGACGCGCCGAAATCGACGGTGCCCTCTGTCAACTGACGAATGCCGCCACCGGAACCGATCGCCTGGTAATTAATCTGGACGCCGGAATGCGCCGCCTTGAATTCGCCGAACCATTTCTTATAGATCGGATCCGGGAATGTGGCGCCCGCGCCGTTGAGATTCTGCGCCGGAGCTGTTACCGCGAAGAGCGCGGACAAGGCGGCCACACCTGTAAAAATGATCTTATTCATGTGATATCCCTCTCTTCAATCGAAGAAAAGGGGTGGATACTCTGAGTTTCCCACCCCTTTGTTTCATTCGCGTTACAAATTGTTTAGAAGTTCGGCATGGACCCGGGGAGCGTATATCGGAGGTTGATATAGATGGTGTTGTCGTGTGTCGCTTTCGGTGCGCCCAGGGCAACGTACCAGGGGTTTCTCTGCATCCATTCGTACTGACCCATGAAGTTGAGGGCTCCGTAGCGCGGGTTTTTCCACATCGTCTGATTGAAGCCGAACGTCAATTCGTTGATCGCACGGTTCTGATTGTTTGGGGCGCCCGTGTAGCCATAGCCCGCCAGCGTTTTGCCGGTAGAGTCATACGCGGCATTCCGTTGAACATAGATGCCGCCGTAGTAGGCGTACAGCATGGTGTTTTTGATCGTCGCTTCCACGCCATCCACGGTGCCGCCGGAGTGGATGAGGCTCAGTCTGCCATCGCCGCGCACAATCAGGTCGGGCGCCTGTCCGAACAGATAACGTCCGCCGCCGTCGCTCCAGAAATTCGTGCTGATCAGGCGAATGTTCTTCACTACCTCGGCGTTGATGCCGAACTGAAGACCGCCACCCGTGGCCGTGTAATGCTGGCTGAGGCTGGCGGGGTTAACGGTCTTGAAGGTACGTTCGAGGCCGGCCACTTCGACGTGCAGGCGGGAACTCGGATCGAATGCTACTTTCGCGATCACGTCCGGAGCGACCGTGGGGGCCGCGAGAACCGTGTTGGCGGTACCGATATTCGGTCCGTTATCCAGCTGGGAACCGGCAAGGCCAGTGAAACCGGACGGCAGAGTGATGCCGGAGCCGCCGGCGGAACCTCCAATGTACTGATCCGGGTTTTCCAGAGACAGCCCGAAGGTCAGCTTTTCGCTGGGGTGATAGAGGAAGCGGACGCCCGGCTGACGGGTCCAGGTGAGACCCGCCATGTAGTTTACGTCGATCACCTGGGAGTAGAAGATATCTCCGGGCAACGGCGAGATTCCCTTTCTGTTCGGCGTCAGCATGCTCCAGCTCTGACCGGCGAGAAACTCCAGCTTGCCTTTGCGAACATCCACCCAGAAGAGCCGGAGCCGCGGTACGAAGGCGCCGTTTGTAACAGTCAGATTCGTGCCACCGCTCGTGCCGAGGAAATCGAACTCGTTGTAGCCGATGAAATGCGCGCCTTTCCAGTCGCCATCCAGGCGAACACCGAGACGAGAGTTCTGGGGGCTGAACCGGAACTCGGAGAGATTTCCGTTGACGGCGTTATTGAAGGGGACGCTGCCGAAGTTCGTACCGATGCCGGACGCGGCGTTCTTGTCGCGCCACACCATCGTGGCATCCATGAATCCGACGGGAACAATGCAGACGCTCCCCAGGCGCAGATACGGCGGAACGGCATTCTCATCGGGGCCTGCCTCGCACGGGTTCGACGATTCGCGCGCTCCGGACTTCTGCGCAGCGGGTACGGCCGGAATGGCGGGCATGGCGCTCGCTGGCGCCGGCAATACCGGCGTCAGACTGGCGACCGTGCCCAGTTTGCGGGTGGCCGTCTGTGACGCGCTGGCCGCGGCATCCATGGACTTCTCGAGCAGCTTCTGTTGCTGTTCAATGGAATGCTGCAGGGTCTCCAGTTGTTTTTGCTGCGCCGCGAGGGCGGCCCGCAGCCGCGCGATCTCGTCGCTTGTCGATTGAGCCGCCGCGGCGCCGGTGGCGCCTGAGACCGGTGCGGTGTTCACGTCATCCGCGGCGCCGAGCAGACTCACCCCGGCCAGCAATGAGGCCAGAAGCGCAGTCGTCCGGCGGCCGGACGTCTTAGTCAAATTCATTGAAATCTCCCTGTTAAATCCCGGCAAGAGCCGACTCTGGTGAATCTTCCGTGGAAAAAAAATCAACCCGCGGCGAACCCTGAACCCGCCACGGCAGAAACCCCCGGGCAGATCGGAAGTATGTGCGAACGCACACTGCCCATGAGATCAATTTCCGCTGGAAATCCCAGTGTAAGAGCGCTGTTTAGACAGAGGATGACAAACTTATGAAGAGAATGTTACGGGCTGTAACCGATTTGTCATTCAGACAAGGTGGTGATGCCGGACATCGACGCCTTTGATCAGAAACAATACATCTTCGGCGATGTTCGTCGCGTGATCGGCAATTCTTTCCAGATTGTGGGCGATGAAGATCAGATCGAACGCGGGTCCGACCGCGGCGGTTCCCTGTTCCATCGATTCGAGGAGTTCCTTGTAGATGGAATTCTTCAGGTCGTCGACCTCATCATCGGTCAGCAGGACGCTTCGCGCGAGTTCTTCGTCGCGCCGGACGAAAGCGTCGAGACTTTTCCGCACCATGGACTCGACAATTCTGGACATCCGCGGGATATCGACCAGCGGCTTCAATTGCTGGCGGCCAAGCAGGGAAATCGAGCGTTGGGCGAGATTGATCGCCAGATCTCCCATCCGTTCCAGATCGCTGTTGATCTTGATGGCGGCCGTAAGAAACCGGAGATCTCTCGCCACCGGCTGATGGAGCGCCAGAAGCCGCGTGGCCATTTCGTCGATTTCGATATCGAGATGGTTGATGCGCTCTTCGGCCTTCCAGATCGCGGGCATGAGAGCCTCGTCCCGATCCACAAGAGACCGGATACTGGTGTGGATTGAAGTTTCGACCAGTCCGCCCATCTCGAGCAGTTTGTTCTGAAGTTCCGTCAGTTCGAGGACAAAGGGGCGCATGATCAGAAGGGCCGCGAGTACCTTAAAAATATCAGCAAACTCGTGCCGGCAGCCCGAATGCGGCGCTGCGCCCCACGTACCCGTGAGTTATGGTTGCTGCCGGACCTCGGCGGGAATCTGGAACAACGATGGGTCCTGCGCCCCCTGCTGGATGTTCGTCAGGTCGTAAGTGGTTTCGCCGAAGCGGGGATCGGAGTTGGTGCTCTTCACAAGAATCTGTAGATCCGGCGAAACCCAGCGTTCCGAGACGATCGTAATGGGCCGGTTATTCCCGATCTGGCCGGTCGGGATTGTGGTGGTGGTGCGGGTTCCCTGGGCCGTCACTCCGTTGATCGACTGGAATCCGAGATTCTCTTCATTGACCTGCTGGCCCTTCGCCACGGCTTCCTTCAGGGCCGCGGGGTTGGCGGCGATGAGAACATCCGGCGGGGCCAGGCCTGCCACCCTCGCTTTGTCCAGCGCCCTCACTTCCATTTCGGCTTTCATTTTCTGCACCTTCGCCGGGCTCACCGGCCCGTCAGTAGTGGGCGCAGCAAGGGTAACAATTCCGCCGTTCTCGTCAGGCCGGACCGTATAAAACATATTGCGTCGGAGGCTGCGGGTCTTGTTGGCGTTCGTCTCCGACGACACTCCCTGGACCGGATCGTGAATAATCGTGGTTCCATCCTGACGCTCCGTGCGCGTGCGCCCCTGATCGTCGCGGAAGAATTTGCTGCTCGTGGAGTTTTCAATACGGGTGCCGTCCGCCAGCACCTGTACTGTGCGGTGTTCTTCTGTCGCGGAGAACGGCTTTCCCGTGACCGCGCCCGCATTGATACCTTGCACGTCAAGCACCTTCATCCCCGCGGCGCCTTCGACGCCATTCACGACGTACTGAAAAACCGCGCCATTGCCGGAAACCGTCTGCGCCCGCAGCGCGGAGCCCGCGAGGAGCACTCCGGCCGCAATCGTCATTTGCTTCGTCATTCCCTGTTCTCCTTTGTGGAATCAGCTATCGAAATCAGTTGTCCGAGACCGAGAGCAGACGTACGGCGCGCGCCTGCCCGTCCTCACTGACGATCACGTCGGCCCTGACCAGCGCGCCGGCATTCGCCGCGGCGACCGGGACACCGGCAGCGATCAAGGCCGCGGCAGGCAGTTCCATTCGCATCACCGAGGCCCGTTCGTAGGGCGCGAGCGGCAGTGTGTACGGGATTTGAAGAAACTGCGTCTCCGAGATAGACGGCACACGCGCGCGGCGGCGTCGGGAGGGGTGCCGCATTTTCGCGACCGGCGCGGAGACGACCTCGGCCGGCCGAACTGCAACCGCAGCGCGCGCGACGGCCGGAACGGGTTTTGCCGAAGGTCTGGAGGGCAGCAACAGCAGCGCCGCCGCGACGGAGGCGGCGATTGCGCCGGCAGCCCATAACCACGGCATCCGCTTCACCCGTTGCTTCGCTGCGACCGCGGCATCGAACTCGGCCAGCAGCGCCGATAAAGATTCGGGCGACGGGTTTTCGTCAGCCGCCTCCACCCGCAAGATGCCGACAGCGGCTGACAACGCATGCTGGTCGTCACGGAACCGGCGGCACTGCGAACATGCCGCCAGATGCGCCGCCAGCGCGTCCGATCCGGCCACCATTCCCCTCGCCAGTTCAGTTAAATCCCGACGAAATTCACGGCAATTCATACAGAACACCTCTGACGGGCCCGGAGTTTCTTCGCCAGCAGTTCACGGGCGCGGTGCAAACGCGAGCGTACAGTGCCCAGCGCACACTGCAGCAACGCTGCGGCCTCTTCGTAACTCTTCTCTTCGAGATCGCAGAGCACAACCGCTTCCCGGTAGCGCTCCGGCAGCGCCCCGATCGCTTTACGCAGTTCGGCCGCGTCGGATTCCCGCTCATCCCGATCCCAGAGCCCGCGATCCGGCCTCTCGGCCATGTCATCGAACGGTACAAACCGGCTCTCCGTCTGGCTGCGGCGCTGGATCAGTTTGCGCGTAACGCCGATCAGGAAGGCGGCGAGTTCGCCGCGCGCCGGATCGAAGTCGCCGGCATGATGAATCAGCCAGACGAAAACGTCCTGCGTGATCTCACCCGCCTTAAGACGATCCCCGGTCATGTGCAGCGCGAAACGGAAGACAGACGGATAGTGAACGCGGTACAGAGAGCTGAATGCATCCCGATCTCCCGCCCGAAACCGCCTGATCAGATCCCACTCCGGCATCATTCCGTTTGACTGTATTGCCGCCGGAACGGGGCCGAAGTTCCAGAAAGTCAGCGAACGATCGAAAAATCGCTCCATTGCGAGGCGGCCTCGTTCTTTCCGGTGGCCAGCCGGTCGTAAACGACGAGTTCCATGGCGTAATCGCCGGCCGGGAGGCTCTCCGGAAGACGCATATCGCCCGATGCGGCGACTTGCGTGTTCGCCTCTCCGGCAGCATCCTGGCCAGCCACCGGAACGGGCCGGCCGGAGAAGATCCGCTCGGCGCCGTGGAAGAGCCTGACCTCAAATTCAACCCTTGGCTTGCCTGTATCGTCGCGCCGCGCTCCGTAGACATCGCAGTCAAACCGAACCATGGCGCCAGGGCGGAACATGCGGGTCACCTGGCTCTTCTCGCCGAGGTCCAGACTGGACAACGCAAGCCTCGGCTGGTTGAAGTCCGGAATCTCGACGAAGGCGCTGGCTGAACCGGTCTGGCCCGACGCCGCGTCGCGTAACGCCACGCGGAACTGATAACCTCCGGGTTTCGAAATCGGGCTCCCCATTCGATAAACGAACCCGGTCGCCAGGGTCTCACGCCATTCTTCCGGCGTCAGTACGGCTGTGAAGGTCTTGTCGTCGTTCGCGACCATCTTGCCATCGGCCCCGAAAGCCGCGCCCACTACATCGAGTGTGGCCTGCTTTTTTCCATCGGGGCGGTCCTGAAACCGGAGATTGCGGGCATCGATTAAAAGAGAGCCCTTCAGGACAGCGCCACGCCGCCCCGTCTTCTCGTCTCTCCCCGTGGCGGAATAAGAAGCATTCAGGCGGACTTCGATGGCGCCCTGGAAAGGCGAATACAGGGCCTTGCGGAGCTGCTCGGTGCGTGAATCCGGCATGACCGGAAGATCGAGTTCCGGCATCCCGAAAAAGCCGCTGCGCGATCGAACGTGGAGCCCGGCGCGTTTCACCTTCACTTCAATCGAGTGAAAGCGCGGCGCGCCATCCGGGGCATCGAAGTCTCCTCGCTGCGGCTGATAGCCGATCAGGTAATAGCCGCTCATATCGTCGAGCGCGGATCCGAGCGCGGCCCGAAGATCGTTATTGTTGCGAAAGAACAGGCCGCCTGTTTCGCGCGCTATGGTCTCGAGCCCTTCCTCGGAGGTGGAATAGTTCCGTCCGCGGATCGCGTCTCCGCGCATGATGCTGGGTGCGTGGACGTCATCCGCCGCGGTAAAGCCAGTCACGGCCATGCCGCGCGCGTCGATCGCGTAGAGCACCACGCCCGCGCGATTCGCTTCGTCGATCAGCGGCCGGATCCGGTCGGTGGGAGGAAAACCTTCGGAGACCACAACCAGCGCCTTGCGGCCCGGCAAGTCCTGCAAACCGCGGATCGCGTAACTCAGCGCATCGATGGAACCGGCGCCGGAGAGATCGCTTCGGAATGCATTGGCTGCGGCGAACTGCGCGCGGAGACGCGTCAATTTGCGAGACATCGCGGGATCGCCGTCTTCCATCGGGGCGAAAGGGCTCAGCCCCGTGCGGCCTGGCGACCAGTGAATGCGTTCGATGGCGGCGTGCAGTTGCCGTTTATCGACTGTAAACTGCTGGAGCGCGCCCATGCCGCCGCTCGAGGTAAGCACGGACGCAACGTCGCCCGGCCGCATCTGCTGGTCGACGAAGTTGGCCAGAGCCGATTTGACTGACGGAAGCGTTTCGGCGGAAAGGCCGAGATCGTCCGCCAGCAGCACGATAGTTCGGGTGACCTGATCGCGCTTCAAGGTCCGGGACGGAGCCAGTACCGCCTCTTTGGCGGCGGCGCCAGGATCCGAAGCGCCGCTGACAGTGGAGAAATGCGTAATTCGCTGCCGCTTGCCGTCTTCCAGGATTTCGAAATCGTCCGGGCGCAAATTCGTGACGTGCTTTCCGGCCGAATCCGTCACCACGGCGTCCACCTGCACCAGCCCGACGGAAACGCTTATCACCGGGTCCGCGGGCGCGGTCCGATCGGCGGTCTGAAAGGCGAACAGCGCCGATGCGGCAAGAATGCTCACCGCCGCCCGGCTCGCGGCCGTCGTTCTGAACGCAACGATCCCTGACATAGAAGGCATTCTAACGAAATGAAAATCGGATAGAATCACGGACAGCATGACTGACCGCAGAGATTTCCTGAAAAACGCGACCGCGCTCGGCGTAGCATCGTCGCTGACGAAATCGGCTTTCGGCGCGCGTCCGGCGCCGGGGCGCGTGATTGGCGCGAACGACCGCATCAACATCGGCGTGATCGGGTGCGGGGGCCGCGGAACGGGCGTCGCAAAGGACTTCGCGAAGGCGGGCGAGACGAAGAACGCGCGGGTCGCGATGGTCTGCGACGTTTACCGCAAGCGCATGAGCGAGAACGCCGAGTACCACAAGGTCAAGGGAACGCTCGATTACCGCGAGGTCCTCGACAATCCCGAAATCGACGCGGTTTACATCGCGACGCCGGACCACTGGCACGCTCCGATCGCGATCGCCGCGATGGACAAGGGCAAGGATGTGTACCTCGAAAAGCCCATGGTCCATACGATCGAGGAAGCGCGGCAGTTAGTGAACACCGTCAAAGAGACGAAGCGGGTGTTGCAGGTGGGCTCACAGACGACTTCAGGCGACCAGTGGGCAAAAGCGCGGAAGGCGATCGCCGATGGCATGATCGGCGACATGATCATGAGCCAGGGATCGTACCACCGCAATTCGCTCGATGGCGAATGGAACTACGCGATCTCGAACGCGGCGGGTCCCGAAGGAAAAGGCGACGATTACATCGACTGGAAGATGTGGCTCGGCTCCGCCCCGCAGCGCAAGTGGGACGCCGACCGTTTCTTCCGTTTCCGGAAATACTGGGACTACTCCGGCGGCATCGCAACCGATCTTTTCTATCACGTGGTGGCGCCGATGAATCTCTGCTGGGGCGAACCGCAGTTCCCGGCAAAGGTAATGGCGAGCGGAGGAATCTACGAATTCCACGACGAACGCGAGGTACCGGACACGTTCCATCTGGTCGGCGAGTATGCCCGCGGCCATTCCTTCGTTCTCAGTTCGTCGCTCGCGAACTCGCAGCACATCCCCGGGCTGATCCGCGGCCATGCGGGCACGATCATTATGGTGGAACACGGGCAGTTCGAGCGCTACACGCCGTACATCACCGTGCGACCGGAAAAGCGGGGCAAGCAGTATATCGACGCCTCCTGGCCGGAGCGGTTCGGCAATGACGATGAAGTGAAGATCGAGGTGCCGCAGGAAGACATCATGCAGAAGCACATCGGAAACTTCCTCGACTGCATGCGATCGCGGCAGAAGCCGACGCTCGACGTGGAAACGGGCGCGCGGGCTCAGGTGCTGATCTCGATGGCCGTAATGTCGTACCGGCAGGGCAAGGTGCTCTACTTCAATGAGAAGACCTGGCAGGTAACAGACCGGCCACCCGTGGCGCAGGCGCCCTCAGCGAAAAAAGCGTAAGCTCAATAACCCGCCTGCATCGCGAAGATTACCACGTTGCCGGCGGGTTCCCGATACCCGATTTCCGCCGCCCCATAAGACATCTGCCGCAGCGGAATCACGGGTTCGAGCCCTTCCATTTTCGCTTCGATCTCTTCGATGTTCTCGACTTCGATCGAAAAAACGGCGGGGCCGGCCGATTCCAGATCCGCGAACTCGGGCGTCTGATACATAATCTCGACGCCGCCTTTGTTCAGGATGACGTAGCCCGGTCCCTCCGAGGTCTTCCGGAATCCGAGCCGATCGGTCCAGAACGGCAGGCAGGTTTCGATCGTGTCCGCAATCAGGACAGGAGTCAGTTTCGTCATCGCAGATACCGGTCAAACCACTCAATCGCCAGCGTCGATACGTCTTCGAGTGCGCCAGGCTCTTCGAACAGATGCGTCGCGCCTTCCACGATTTCCAGTCTGACCTTTGCGTGCATCCGTTGCAACGCGCGCTCGTTCAGATCGATGACTTCGGTATCCGCGCCTCCGACAATCAGCAGAGTGGGAACAGTAACCTTCTCCAGCGATTCGCCGGCCAGATCGGGACGGCCACCGCGGGATACGATGCCGCGCACCTGCTCGGGGTTCTCCGCGGCAGCGACAAGCGCGGCGGCGGCCCCGGTGCTGGCACCGAAGTAACCAAAAGGCAAATCGCGCGTCAACGGCCGCTGGCACGCCCAGACCGTCGCGTCGGAGAGCCGGCGCGCCAGCAGTGGAATATCGAAACGAAGATGAGCCGTTCGTGCATCGATTCGTTCTTCGTCAGGGGTGAGTAAGTCGAAGAGCAGCGTCGCGTACCCCGCGGATTGCAGCCGGGCGGCGACGAGGCGATTTCGCGGGCTCTT